>MHQD01000045.1 GCA_001822215.1 Candidatus Sungbacteria bacterium RIFCSPHIGHO2_01_FULL_50_25 | reverse complement strand
TCTTCTCTTGCGCCTTTCTGCAGGAGAAGATGAATGACTGGGGGAAAGACCGTCATGACGACAATTCCCCCGATAATGTAGGCGATGTAGCGCTCGACGCCGGGTATCAACTTCCCGAGAAAAAACCCCGTGAGCGGAAGTCCTACGGCCCATAAGAGCCCGCCCGCTGCGTTAAAAAAAAGAAACGTTCCGTAGCGCATTTTTCCCACTCCCGCAAGGATAGGCGCGAACGTGCGGATTACGGGGAGGAAGCGCGCCCAGACCAGTGTCAGGCCGCCGAAGCGCTCATAAAAACGCTCCGCGCGCATAAGGTGGTCCTTATGGAAAAGGAGTGAATCTTCGCGCGTGAAGATCGCGGGTCCTGCTTTTTTCCCGAACGCGTAGCCGAACGAATCGCCCAAGATCGCGCCGGCAAATGCGGCGATGATAAGGAGGAGAATATTGAAATATTCCTGCGAGGCGAGAAATCCGGCCGTGACAAGCAATGAATCGCCCGGGAGAATGATGCCGATGAGAAGTCCAGATTCCGCAAATACGATGCCGAATATGCCGAGCAGTCCCACGGTTTTCAAAAGCGTATCAAGGTCGCCGAAAAGAAAATCCACTTTAGCGCAAAATCACAAATTCTAAATACAAAATTCCAAATAAATACAAAACCCTAATATCTTAAATTCAAAACGCGTTTGGAATTTCTGTTTTTTGGTCATTCGGATTTGTTTGTGATTTGTAATTTGTTATTTGGGATTTCGCAGTTATTTCATATCCTCCGATAACGAGCGAGGCCGCGATCAAAACGATATTTTTGAGCACGAACTCCCCTTCTACCGTGAGAAAAAACGGATTCCCCTGGAAAAAGAACAGAGACGGCGCCCAAAGAAACGAGAGGAGGGTTCCCGCCATCTGAAGCCACAATAGAAGAAGCGTGGTGCGCAGGAAAACTTTCGAGATAAGACCGATGCCGATGAGAAGTTCCCATACACCAAGAATCGTTATGAAAGATTCGCTCGGGAAAAGCGAATAGCTTGTCCCGATTATCGCGGTGACCGGACTTACGCCTAGGAGTTTCAACGCCCCGAACCAGAAAAACACAACGCCGAGGGATATTCGAAGAATCGCGGTGCCGTGCGTATGCATGAATGCGATTATGCGTTCGTCGAGTCGAAAGATGGCAGATTGCATTTGTCTATTGTACCGGTGTTTTTGCGAATATTCAACCCAGGGCGCTTATCAAAGCGCGGTAGATAAGATACACTATCACCATGAATCCCGTTAGAAATCGTAGACGGGTGCAGGACTCAATTTTAATTGGCAAGGTGAATTTTATCAGTAATAATAATACAGGGCGGAAAATTTTTTTTGTCCGCGTCCTATTTCTAACGGGATGAAAAATATCTACCAAGAATCGCTCGTATTCCACAAAAAAAATAAAGGGAAGTTGTCCGTTGTATCGCGCGTGCCCGTACGAACGCGCCGCGATCTTTCCCTAGCATATACTCCGGGCGTTGCAGAGGCGTCGCGCGAAATCGGGAAAAACCCGAAAAAAGCATACGATTATACCCTCAAGAGTCGTACGGTCGCCGTTGTTTCGGACGGCTCGGCAATTCTCGGCCTCGGAAATTTGGGCGCAACAGCCGCGCTTCCGGTGATGGAAGGGAAATCAATTTTGTTTAAGGAATTCGGCGGAGTTGATGCGTTTCCGATTTGTCTTGATACGCAGGATGCCGAAGAAATTATTGAGACCGTGAAGCGTATTGCGCCTGCGTTCGGCGGAATAAATTTGGAAGATATTTCAGCGCCGCGCTGTTTTGAGATCGAGCGCCGGCTCCAGCGCGAGCTCGATATTCCGGTAATGCATGATGATCAGCATGGAACCGCGGTCGTGGTCCTCGCCGCGCTCATCAATGCGCTTAAGGTCCGCAAAACGAGGGTTCAAAACGCGCGCGTTTTGATAAACGGCGCCGGAGCTGCGGGCCGCGCTGTTTTGAGATCGAGCGCCGGCTCCAGCGCGAGCTCGATATTCCGGTAATGCATGATGATCAGCATGGAACCGCGGTCGTGGTCCTCGCCGCGCTCATCAATGCGCTTAAGGTCCGCAAAACGAGGGTTCAAAACGCGCGCGTTTTGATAAACGGCGCCGGAGCTGCGGGAATTGCTGTTTTGAACATTCTTCTTTCGTATGGAGTAAAGGATATTATTGTGTGTGATTCAAAAGGTGCGATTTATAGAGGGCGCAAAGGCCTTGAGCCGCTAAAAAAGCGCGTTGCGGGAAAAACAAATAAGAGGAATGTAAAAGGGCCTCTCGAGGACGCTATCAAAGGAAGAGAAGTGTTTATCGGCGTAAGCAAAGGCAATGTGTTGACCGAGGCGATGATTAGATCCATGGCCAATCGTCCTGTTATTTTTGCACTCGCAAATCCGATACCTGAAATAATGCCTCGCGCGGCGCGCCGCGCCGGCGCCTATATTATCGCAACCGGACGCTCGGATTTCCCAAATCAAATCAACAATCTTTTGGCGTTTCCCGGGATTTTCCGTGGAGCGCTCGACAATAAAATACGCCAGTTTAAGGATCGCATGTTTATTCAAGCCGCAAAAAATATCGCCGCAACCGTAAAGCGTCCATCGCGGGAAAAAATTATCCCCGATATTCTTGATAAGCGCGTTGTCCGGGAAGTTGCCCGCGCGATGAAATAATCGATCGCCCGAGACGCTCATTCGATGCGCCCGCGTCCGCTCCGTGCGTTTCGTTCGAGGATGGTTGCCGAGCTATTATAGTAGAATGCTCTTTTCTTGCGAGGGTTGATCAAATGTCGCGGATAGCGGCGATCGAGGTATTGACTAAGAGGAGAGTTCGATGTTAAGTAGTAAAGACGAATAAAGGAGTTCATCTCATGGTTCTTTTAGACGCGGTGAGGGAGGTTTTTTCGCGTCGGTTTGCACATGGGCGCCGAGTCACGCCGCTCGAGTACTTCATTCACGATCCGTCGGTGGCTCGTGCCGAGAGAGGCAAATCTGTCGAGGAAGCATTCCTTGAGCTGGTCCAGGAGTATGGGCTTGAGGGGAGGGCGGACCTTAACGATCAAAGTAGTGGCTATTATCACCACTGGCGGCTCATCGCGATTCTTCCCTATGCGCGCCACAAGTGGGTTCTTACTCGCTTGGTCGAGACGGGCAAAATCGATTTCTTTCCGCCGTCATTCGTCGAGAAAGTCCGTTCACTAGCACACCGATATGAACGGGAACTGCGGCGATTCTCGTTGCGAGCATCCGTGACATTCGAGGTCCAAACCATTGGCATGACGCTCGCAGATATCAGGAAAGAGCAGGAGCTCTGGCGCCTTCATTGCGAAGCTATGTGGGGGGATGCGTGATGCGCTTCCTCCAAATCCGAGCCAGTTTTTTGTTCAAGAAGGACGGGCTCTTTTTGTTTTATCTGCAACGCGCCACAGATACAAGCTTGCGATTGAGCGCCACGGCGCCCAGCGTGCGCCGTAGGCCGCGAGCGCTTTGGGTTTTGGTTGGGTGCGCTTTTTGTATGCAATGCGAAACCCTTCGCGAATGCCAAAGTCGTCAACCGGCAGGACATCGGTGCGGCCGAGCGTAAAAATCAAAATCATCTCCGCGGTCCAGCGCCCGACTCCGCGTAAAGGCAGGAGTGCGGCAATAACTTCTTCGTCAGACATTTGCGTTGTTTCTTTTTTCGTTGGTATTTTTCCTTTCGCTGCACGCGCCGCAATATCACGGATCGCTTTTACTTTTGCACGAGAAAATCCGACTGCGCGAAGTTTTTTTGCCGGTATTCGGAGGACCATGGCGGGCTTTGGAAATTTTTTGGTTTCCGGGAAAAGAGCGAGGAAACGCGAAAGGATTTGCCGAGCCGCGCGGCCGTGGAGCTGCTGGTGCGCGATTGCGCGTACAAGCGCTTCAAAAATTGAGCGCTTCGTGTCCGGCTCGAGGCGTAGGGCACTCGCTTTTTTCATGATGCCCTTGAGAACAGGGTCTTTTCTCGCCAGATATTGGAGTGCGCTTAAGGTGTTCATTATCCCCCTGCCTGCCATTTGAGTATGAAATCCATCGGGTAGATGAGCATGATGATATTCAAGGTGAGGTTGTCACGGATCCAAAAGCCGACAAATAGTTCCATTGCGATTACGAGAAGTATTGTCGCCCAGATTGGCAGGCGCCGCGCAAGGAAAAATCCGAGGACCATGAAGAGAACATCGAATACGGAATTGAGAATTGAGTCCCCGTAATAATCAAGGGAAATCGTAACTTCGCGGTAGCGATTTATGATAAAATCCGTGTTTTCAAATATTTCCCATGACGTTTCGGCAAAAAGCGCCAAGAGAAGCCGGAGCTCGAAAGGCCACCTGCGCCCGATGAGCCACAAAAGCCCATAAAACGCGAATCCGTGGATCACATGGGAAAACGTGTACCAATCGGAAATATGCTGGGAATTTTCCGAGCTAAACGTTATGCCGTGCCAGAGTTTTATATACCCGCACTTGCAAATGAGAATTTGTCCCATCAAGTAGAGCGTGAGCGCGAAAACACAGAGAAGAATGATTGAAAAGAGAATATAGTGCTTTGTTTGGAAACGGGAAAGGAAGCCCATACAATTCAGTATAGTAAAGTCAGGAAACAAAAACACCCCCTCCTTCTAGAAAAAAGGAATGTTTTTCTATCTTTTTGCTCGCTTTCTTTCGTTTTCCGTGAGAAATTGCTTTCGAAGCCGCACGCTTTTGGGGGTAATTTCCAGGAATTCGTCTTCTGCCATGACTTCAAGCCCGCGCTCAATCGTAAGCTCGTAGGCAGGCACAAGATCAATTGCTTCGTCTGAAGCCGCGGCGCGGACGTTTGTGAGCTGTTTCCCCTTTGTCGGATTTACCATCATTTCTTCGCCCTTCGACGTATTCCCAATCACCATTCCTTCATAGACGTCGATTCCGGGTCCCACATAGAGCATTCCGCGCTCTTGGAGATTCCATAAAGAGTATCCGAGCGCTTTTCCCGACGCCATGGAGATCATGGAGCCGGTTTGGCGTTTTTCAATATCTCCCGCAAACGCGCGAAATCCCAAGACGCGCGAAGACATGATTCCCTCTCCTTTCGTATCAATGACAAATTGGCTTCGGTATCCGAGGAGTCCTCGCGTCGGCCCCTCAAACAGCATGCGCACTGTTTCAAGATGCGCGTGCATGCTTTGGAGAATAAATCCCCGCGTGCCTAAGCGTTCGATGATGGTGCCCTGGTATTCTTTTGGCGCGTCCACTATCACTTCTTCAAACGGTTCTTGTTTTTCCCCATGTTCCTCTCGGATGATGACCTGCGGCTGGGAGACCTGAAGCTCGTATCCTTCGCGGCGCATATTTTCCAGAAGTATCGAAATATGAAGCTCTCCCCTGCCGAATACCCGTGAATTTTCTCCGGAAGAGAATTCAACGCGAAGCCCGACGTTCACCTCAAGCTCGCGTTCCAAGCGCTCCCTGATTTGGCGCGACGTCACAAATTTTCCTTCGCGTCCCGCAAATGGCGAGTTGTTCACCAAGAAATTGAGCGCGATTGTCGGCTCGTCAACTCCGATAGCCGGAAGCGGCAATGCGTCGGCGTCAGACGTTATTGTCTCGCCGATATCAATATCAGGAAGCCCGGCGATAAGCGCGATGTCGCCCGCGCGCGCCTCAGTTGATTCGATTTTTTGAAGTCCTTTGAAGGTAAAAATTTTCGTAATTTTTCCGGAGCGTGCTTCTCCCGATGGTTTTTTCACTACGACGGATTCATTTGTTTTCAAAATGCCTTCGTATATTCGTGCGACTGCGAGCCGCCCCAAAAAATTGTCGTATCCGAGATTAAATGGCTGTGCGCGAAGCGGAACTTCGTCGTTTCCGGACGCAGGCGGGACATGCTCGATCACCACATCAAGAAGCGGCGTAAGATCTTTTGATTCATCCGTAAGGCGGCGCTTTGCGACTCCTTCGCGTCCGACAGCATACACTATGGGGAAATTTGCCTGCTCGTCAGATGCGCCAAGCTCCAAGAAAAGTTCGAGCACTTCTTCTTCGCATTTTGCCGGGTTTGCCGCGTTCTTGTCGATTTTATTTATCACAACAATGGGTTTGAGACCGAGCTCAAGCGACTTTTTAAGAACGAATCGCGTCTGCGGCATCGGGCCTTCTTGGGCGTCCACCACAAGAAGCACAGAGTCGATTGCGCGCAGCACCCGCTCGACTTCAGAGCCGAAATCCGCGTGTCCGGGTGTGTCCACGATATTTATTTTCGTTACGGGACGCCCCGAGCTTGCCGAGGGGTAGAAAATTGCCGCGTTTTTTGAGTAAATCGTAATACCGCGCTCAAGTTCAAGCGTATTTGAATCCATGGAGACCCCTTCTTCGCCTACTCCGGTTTGGCGCAAGAGGGCATCGGTAAGCGTGGTTTTTCCATGATCTACATGGGCAATGATTGCAATGTTTCTGATTTCCATTCTGTGAGAAGTCCGGGCTTTTTAATCCAGATTTCAGTAGGAAAAATAATTATTTTTGTACTCCGAAAGAATTAATTTCTAACGGGATCCATAAAAAAACGCCTGCACCATCAGGCATCCTTCGGCAAGCACTTCGGCCATGAGCTCAGTGCCGAATGGCTCAGGACAAGAAAACTTCACTAAGGATTATATTACCTAGGACTATCAATACGAGTTTGCTTGTGCCGAGCTTGTCGAGGTATTTTTACAGTCTACCATGTTTTTTCTCCCTCGTCAATCTATTTCAGATAGGTGTTTATATTCCGCAGATGGTCTTTGTAGGTTTGGGCGCAGTGGATATTTCCCCTGTTGTCATGAATATAGAAAAAGCATTTCGTATTTTTCGGGTAGAGAGCGGCGGTAATCGCGTTTATCCCCGGGTTTGCGATTGGATGCGGCGGGAGGCCCTTGTATTTATACGTATTAAAGGGCGAATCGATTTTTTTGTCCTCGGGCGTTATCGGCGTCCACCACCCTTTCGATGTTTTGCCGCGCGCGTATTGGATCGTTGCGTCAACCTCGAGTTTCATATCATCGAGAAGGCGGTTCCAAAGAATTCCTGCAATCAATGGCATGTCCGCTTTTCCCGCGGCTTCGCGCTGGATTAAAGAAGCAATTTTAAGCGCGGTTGTCCAGCGGACGTTTTGTTTGAGCGCTTCTTTTGCAAATGGCGCAAATTTTTCGTCGAATTTCGATTGGAGCCTGCGCGCGACCTCAGCCGGGGTTTCGTCTTTCGGAATGAGGTAGGTATCAGGAAAGTATACGCCCTCAACATAGGCCGGACGCTCCGCCGTGTGGGTGCTGATCCAGTTTTCTTTTTCTTCGTTCGACCAGTTGAGTTTCTCTTGGAGGATTTCCGCGATCTCCTCTTTTCTGGTGCCTTCGCGGATCACGACCCATTTGAGATAGGATCCAAGGGAAAAAACAGAGGCGAGCTCCCACGGCGTCATGGATTTTGAAATTGTATAGCCGCCCGGCTCTATTGTGTTTTGAGGCAGCTTCCAGCCGAGTGCGAATGCAAGCATTCGCTCACTCTTGATAAAGCCCTCTTCTTTGAGCCGTGTTGCTATCTCTTCGTTTTTTGCGTCAAGCGGAATGACGAATTGCTCCGGCTCGGCGTTCGGGTCAGCGGGCCCGAAAAGCGCGGCGTATACGAAAAAGAGGGCGATGAGAGTAATGCCAAGCGCGCCGTAGGAAATCGTCCGGACAATCATCATATTTTTTTGAGAAAATTGCGGTGCGAATCGTTTCATATCGTTTTTTCCGTCATAGTATCACAGGAAGCCAAAGATGGAAATTCCATAGGAAGCGGATGAGGAGACGATGAAGGCAAGGGTAAAATTCCCGAAAAGGGTCGGGATGAAAATCCGTTTAAACGAGATTCCGATGAGCGCAAGTGTCACCATGAGAAACTCGCCGGGAAGCGGCACAAATCCGGTATAGACATACGCGGCCGCCGGGATAAACCACGCTGGTTTTGCGGATAGCCAGCGGGATGTGCGTTCAAGAATGTGCTCAATCGCAGGTTTTACGATCGGTTTTCCTTTGTGTCCCAGATACCAGAAGAGGTAGTCTCCTATCAATACGCCCGGCGCGGAAAAAATCGCCAAGAAAAGCGGGTCTCCCCCGCCGAGCGCAAAGGCGAAAAGTGAGGCGTAAAAACTTGTTGCGGTAAACGCCGATACGCCGCCTACGATTGCAAAAAGGAATACCGCGACGTACATATTTTTTACACCGATTGCCGCGATAATTTTAATTGGTTCGACGTAAAAAAGAATGCCGATTATCGCGGCGAGAAAGACTGCGGTTGAAAAAAAATGGCGATGCCGCCGGAGAAATGAAGTCATGCGTCTTGCTATTTCCATTATAGTATTCTATGAGTAGAGATGGAACCTTTGGGGGTTGTGCTATGCACGGGATACCGCTTTTGCCGTGGCTTGATTCTGCAAAGCAGAGAGAGGTTGTGCGAATGCTCGTTCACTATGGCTTGCTTCGATTTTCAAAGGCGCATGATTTAGTGCTTAAATCAGGCAGGACGACGGATATTTATATCAATCTTCGTGATGCCAGGAATAATCCTGAAGCGATCAAGCGTATCGCAGGGCTTTTCATACATCCGTTGATGCACCTCGGTATCCAGAGGTTTGTCGAAATTCCCGATTCCGTCAGTTGTTTTGCGGGTCTCTTGGCGACCGAAACCGGGCTCCCCTATATCACGGTTCGAAAGGAAGCAAAGCCGGGGCGCGTGTCAAAGCCGCGCGTAATCGGAGAAGCGAAATCCGGAGAGGAGGTTGCAATCCTTGACGATGTCGTGACTGACGGCGCATCGAAGATTGAGCCCTATCGCGAGTGCGTCCGGGCCGGACTTCGCGTCAAAGCGCTCGTTGTTCTTGTAGACCGCGAAGAGGGCTGGAGGGAGAAATTTGCCGCAGAGGGTATTGATTTACATGTGTGGGCGGGCATGACGCTTTGCGAGGTGAGGCGGATTCTTGCGGAAGAATCCGCTGCCTGACCGCAATGCGTGAAAAAATAACGCCACGGCGTCGAGCGCTCGTGGCTTTTGTTTAATTGAGGTGCGCGCGTGAGGCTTTTTGGAAATTTTCGGTTACGTCAGTCCACGGTCTTCGAAGAATGTCTTCCGGGTCGAGCGCCGCGTACCTGGGATCCATGAGGAACCGCACTTTTCCCCTTCCGAGTTCGGTGTCGATATCCGCGTGGAATACGATGCCGGTGATTGAACCAAGATATGAGGGCTCGAACTCCGTGGTAATGAATCCTTCGATATCATCTGTTTTGATCCGCTTTCGCCCGTTCCCTTTTTCGCCGTGGTATCTCAAGAGTTCAATCGCTCCAAAAATGAGGGTGTTTCGCATTGAGTTGGTGAGCGATACGTTTTGGACCATGAGACAGCTTATCGCCTCAAACCCCATTCGTTGCGCCTTTCTCCAAAGGAAAGATCATTCAGAATATGTAGCACAACGGGGTAAAAAATCAACCCTTCGACTCTCCGGCCTAAAGGCCGGAGTATGCTCAGGGTTGATACTGAGCGGCGCCTTTACCCTCGCCTCAAAAGGCGAGGTTTGGACGCCGCCGAATGTATCAAAACGGCTTTTCGCGCGTATCTCAGTTTCCAATGCGCTCAAGGATGCGGTCTATATCGCCTTTTGTTTCCGCCGGGATGCCGAGCCGTTTTGAAAGAGCGCCGAGAAGCGTTTCCATTCCCTCGGGCGTGATTGCGTGGTCCGCAGACGTTTTTATGCTGTCGGGGTCCTCGGTCAAGACAATGGTATTATTCCGGATTTCGTAATACCCGCCAATCGCCTTAACGCCGTCAAAGTCCTCTGGGGTAAGGCCCGGGAAGATATCCAAAAACATGTCGGGAGAAAATCCCTCGATCGGCTGGCCAACGTGCGCGACAAATTTCTTCTGCAGTTCATCAGAAAAATATTCCACAACTTCAAAATCTAAGTCGCTTTTGTTGATATCGATTCCTGCGACCGGGCTTGGTTCGCTGGATGACGGACCCATAAAGAAAAAAATAAGGCCGAGAATGGCGACAATCGAAAGTAGTGCGATAAGTATTTTCATATAGAGTTTTAAAGTTATTAGATCTGCCGGGCTAGGTCTTGAACCTAGAGTTTCAGCGTACCCGCACAAAACTCCGGGGCTTGGAATCGAACCAAGATTGCATGATTCAGAGTCATGAGGCCTACCGTTAGCCGACCCCGGAAAACAAAAATGATCCTATTGAGGGATCACTCTTCATTATACCGAGTTTTTAAGAAAAATCTATACCCGAAGGTATCGCCGTATCGCGATGAGGGAGGAGATCACGCCGATTGAAATGCCGCCGCCGAACATAAGAAGGGAGAACAGGACGAGATTTTGCAGGAAATATCGGAATATATCGAATTCCGGCACAAGGACCGCGAGGCGCGGAGAAGCGAGCCATATGAGCGGAAAAAAGAGCATGAGCGTGATTAGAGCTGCGGTTACGCCGTATAAAACGCCTGATACGATAAAGGGGCCGCGGATGAACCATTTTGTCGCGCCGACAAGGCGCATGATGCCGATTTCTTCCCGCATCGTGTAGATCGCGAGGCGTATCGTATTGAACGTGACGAGGATTGCGATAAACGCAAGAAAAAACGCAAGAAACATTCCTGATCCGCGGACCGCGCGGAAGATCGCTCCCATCCGCTCGATTACCTGCTGGTTTTCAAAATAATTGATCTTGTCGATCTCCTTATAATTTTTGTGCAAAAGAAATTCGCTGATTGCGGCGTAGCGCGAAGGGTCTTTCGCCCGGATATTCAGGCTCGCTTGAAGCGGGTTATCCCCGATCTCTTCGAGCGCCGCGGAGATCAATTGATTCCCCTTGTGCCGCTCGCGAAAAAGTTCGAGCGCGCGGTCCCGCGAGATATAGGTGATATCGCGGACGTCCGGGAGCGTTTCAATCTCGTTTTTTATCGAGGTAATCGTATGTTCGTTTGCGTCAGGGAGAAAATAGACGCTTATGTCCACTTTTGATTCAAACGACGAGAGGATGACTCCCGCAAGCGCGCCCATGAATATGAGGTTTCCGATGACGAAAAGCATGAGCACCATGACAAGAACTGTTGCGGTCGAAAGCCAGCCGTTTCGCTTGTAGCTTAAAAGTCCTGATTTGGTGATGCGCTGAAGATGCGTGAGAAACATATTGCTATATTAAAAGATATTTCCCTTTTTCTTTATCGCTTATTATTTCTCCTTTGTCGAGGAGTACGACCCGCTTGTCCGAAGAGTTCACAATTTCCTTGTTGTGTGTCGAAAGGACGATGGTAGTGCCGAGCTCGTTTATTTTTTGGAGAAGTTTTATGATTTCAAGCGTATTTATCGGGTCAAGATCCCCCGTAGGCTCATCCGCGAGGATTACGTCCGGCCGGTTTACAAGCGCGCGCGCGATTGCGACACGCTGTTTTTCTCCGCCCGAAAGCTGATGGGGGAAATTATCCCGCTTATCGGAAAGTCCCACAAGCTCAAGCACCTCGGGCACGTCCTCTTCGATCTCCGCATCGGCGCGGCCCGCCGCCTCCATGACAAAAGAGATGTTTTCGTATGCAGTTTTGGTAGGCAAAAGCTTGTAGTCCTGGAATACCGTACCGACTCTTCTGCGGATCATATGGAGGTCGTTTACGTCTGTATTGGTCACTTCAACGCCGTCAAGAAAAATTTTTCCATCGGTTGGCTGTTCTTCGCGGATGAGAAGTTTAAGAAGCGTCGTTTTCCCGGCGCCCGATGAGCCGACAAGAAAGATGAAGTCTTTCGGGTCGACCTTCAAAGTCACGTTTTTTAACGCGACGGAATGGTGATTATAGATTTTTGAAACGTTGTCAAAAAAAATCATCGGCGAAAATTTTCAATTTACAATTTTGCAATTTTCAGTAAATTTTTCAATGTATTAATGCTTTGAACAAAACGTTCATGTTTGAAAATTTAGACATTACAGTATTCATTGGAAATTGATCATTGAGAATTGAAAATTATTTTTGCATTTCCGCTTCAATAAACTCATCAAGTTCTCCGTCTAACACCTTGTCAATTTGTGATGTTTCAACGTCGGTCCGGTGGTCTTTTACCATCTGGTACGGATGCATGACGTACGATCGGATCTGCGAACTCCATTCGATTGACACCTTTTCCTGCTTGACGTTTTTTTGTTCTTGCGCTTGATGTTTGAGCGCAAGGTCATAGAGTTTCGATCGGAGAAAATTCATTGCAATCTCCCGGTTTCTGTCCTGCGAGCGTTCGGCTTGGCTTGCTGCCTGGAGTCCTGTCGGAATGTGAGTGATGCGCACTGCGGTCTCTCGCTTGTTTACGTTTTGTCCCCCGGGCCCTGACGATCTGAAGAAATCGATTTTCAAATCTTCCGGTTTTATTTCTATCTCTTCTGGTTCAACGAATTCAGGAAGGACGTCGACAAGGGCAAACGACGTGTGTCGGAGCGATTGCGCGTTGAATGGGGATATTCGCACGAGGCGATGCACTCCTGATTCTTTTTTAAGATATCCGTAGACAAAGGGTCCCTCGATAATAATTGCCGCGTTTTTTATCCCCCATCCGCCTGGGCCCGAAGATTCGCCCCAATGTTCGTGCACTGCACGCACGCGCCAATTCTTTTTTTCTCCGTAGCGGGTGTACATTCTAAGGAGCAGGGCCGCCCAGTCTTCGGCGTCTTTGCCTCCGGCGCCTGCCCAGACCGACAGGACCGCATTTCCCGCATCGTATTTTCCGGAGAAAAGAGTTTCCCTTTCTGCTGAAGAAAGTTTCTTTTGAAGCGTTGCAATATCTCCTTCAAGCTCTCGCATGAGCGCCTCGTCGCCTTCGGCAATGGCCGTACTCTCCCGAATGGAAAAAAAACCATTGTTCATCTCTTTCCAGCGCGCGATATCGCGCTTCAGGTCCGCAAGCTCCTTTGAGCGCGTCTCGGCGCGAGCGCGGTCCTGCCAGAACTCGGCGTCTTCCATCTCATGCTCTATTGTGTGAACGAGCGTTTCCTTTTTCGGGACGTCAAAGTATGTCCGCCAATCGGCGGAGATTATCTTCAATCGACGCGATTTTCTCCTTCAAATCGTCCATTTTTTTATTTTATCATAAAAGAGCGCCTTTCACAAGGGGAACAGAGCGCATCATCCTCTGTGTGTCGGTTGCAACCGGGATGAAAACGTTTTGATGGAGCGGCAAGGCATTATTCCTACAATAGAGGAGAAAAAAGCGCTTCAAGTTTTTTATATCCGCCAGGCTCTGCAAGCGTCCGGAAAAGCATGAGCGCGACATCGCGATCGCGAAAGGTGTCTTTGTGCGCAAGATCGATGAATTCATCAAGCGTCAGATAATGAAGGATTATCTTTTCTCCCGGGTCGAGCAAGGGACTCGAGCGTTTTCTGCATTGTTTTGCGATAAACGTAAAAACAGCCCAGTCTGCCATCATCGAGGGCTGTATCGCGTTCCACAATACGAAGGTGTCTGCTTCATATCCCGATTCTTCGAGAAGTTCGCGGCGCGCGCAATCAATCGGCGTTTCGTCCTCTTCAACTCCCCCGCCGATTGAACTCCAGAACGGCGTATATCCCGGCTGTTCTTGTTCGGCTACGATGATTTTCCCGTCGTCGGTTACGGGAAACACATTCACGCCGTCGTGGCGCTTAATTTTTTCAAAAACGGCTTTTGTGCCGTCGAAAAGTTCCTGATCCCATTGATAAATCTCAAAAATTTTTCCTTTGAATGCGAGCCGCGCGTCTTTCGGGATCGGATGTTTTGATTGGGGGCGTTTTAAATCCATGAAAGAGAAATGCCGCATGATGCGGCTTAATGAAAGCCGGAGGCGAGATTCGAACTCGCGACTTGCTGTTTACGAAACAGCTACTCTGCCTCTGAGTTACTCCGGCTCTAACGGGACGAAAGTATTGCTGTTTCGCCCCCTCGGCGAAACCCCGGGAAATTCTTGCGCTCACACTGCTACGCAGGCTCGCTAAATTTCCCGTTGAAGCATGATATGCTTCAGCCCAGCTGAGCTTAGGTGGCGTAAAAAAGTGCGGAATAAAAACACTGTTCCGGCACTCACCAACTAATCGTCCTCCACAATAGCATATTTAATGAAATTGCTCCAGAGTGCGAACATGCAATAAACATACTATAATGGAAGTATGGGTACACGGATTCCAATCGCGTCATACCTTTCGTGGCACTACGGCGCGGCATACCGCGATATGGGTGCTATTTGGAAAGATTTTGCATGGTTTTTGTATCACTTTTTTTCTTTGCCGCTTCTTGTAAAGACATTCTTTTCCCCTCTGTTTCGTTTGAGCGAGCGGGTAGCGAGTTTCGATATGGAGGGAATTCTTGAAACCGTTGTCGTAAATACGGTGATGCGCCTTGCCGGCATGATTACCCGTGCGCTTCTCGGCGCGGTCGGCGTCCTCGCGCTTGTCCTGCTTTGCGCCGCCGGAATTCTTTTCTTTATTGCATGGACGCTTCTTCCGATTCTTACAGTCGGGCTTTTCGGAAGCGGTATCTTTTTTCTTTTCTTATAACTATGGGACGCACGGAGGGTTTTTTAGGCATAAGCAGGTTTGATTCCGTATTGGCGCTCGATGAAACATTCCCGCCTATCTTTCGGCGGATCGTTCTTTTTGCGTGCGGAGCAGGCGTTTTTATTCCGCTTGCGTTTTACATCATTACGCTGGGCGGCCGATTGAGCGGCGCGGCAATTTTCCTTTCCATTGCCTCTCTTTGCGGCGCGTGTCTACTCCCTACCCTCTCTTTGGGCTTCTGGCAGAGGGCGGTCCGGTACAATCCAGCGGGAGCGTTTTCAGGCCCGTTTTTGTCGCGGCTCGATTTGTATCTTTACGAGATAGTGCGGAACGCTTCCCGAATGCGCGGCGATAATTTCAGTGTATCGTTTTGGCATGCGCTTGCGCGAACGCAGCCCGGCTCGCTCCTTCTTTCGCGCCTCGGGATCTCTTCTGAAGAGTACGCTCGTATTCTTCGCGCGCTTCGCGAAGGCAAAGGACCGCGTGTATCATATGTTGAATTTTTGTCGCGTTTTGAATCATCCGCGCCCCGAGAAGGGAATGTGGGGTTCGGTGTAAGCATGTCATATATGTTCTCTCTCCATCCGGAACTCTCATCTTTTGCGGTATCGCGAAATATTTCTTCTGATGTCGTCATGCGCGCATCAGAGTGGGTGTTCCAGGAATGCATGGCGCGCGATGAAGCGCTCCGATGGTGGTCCCCGGCTTCTCTCGGGAGGATTCCCGGGATCGGCAAGAGCTGGTCCTACGGGCAGGTCCCGCTTTTGTCTCAATACGCGCGGGAGCTTGATTACGAAAATTCATTTGATGAACTTCTCGTCGGTCGCGAAAAAGAGATTCTGCGAATCGAGTCGGCGCTTCATAAATCGCGCGGCGCGAATATTCTCATCGTGGGCGAGCCGGGCGTAGGGAAGCACGCGCTCCTTCAGGGGCTTGTCCGGATGATCAAGGAAGGGAAAATTTTTCCCGAGCTTGAGCACAAGCGCATATTCATGATTTCCGTAACCGCGATTACGGCGACTGGGAAGACAAAAGGCGACGTCGAAGAAATTTTTATCCGGGTGCTCAACGAAGCGGCGAGAGCGGGAAATATCATTCTTGCGATAGAGGATTTTCCAGAGGCGATAGAATCTCTGGGAGCCGTCAAGTCAAATGCGTTTGAAGTGTTTCGGCCGTATCTTGGAAGCCACGCGATCCAGATAATCGCGCTTGCGAATGTCCAGAGCTTCCGGAAAATTTTGGAGGCGAGGACCGATATTCTCGGATTCTTCGAAAAAGTCGAGCTCGAGGAGCCGCGGGAGGAAATGCTTTTTGAAATCCTGAAAGATTATGTCTATGAGAAAGAGGCTGGCGCGGGCGGCGCCATCCGCATGACATACCCGGGGCTTTCTTCGGTATCGGATGGCGCGCTCAATTACGTCACCGAGGGCGCTCTGCCGCGGCGCGCCATAGATCTTTTATTTGAAGTATTCGATGCGGCGAGCAACTCCGGATTATCCCTCGTTTCTGCGGATTTCGTGACCTCGTACATTTCCCAGAAGACCTCGATTCCTCTGGGAGACGCAAAAGGAAAAGAGCGGGAAAAGCTTTTGAATCTCGAGCGCGATATTCACGCGCGCGTCGTGGGGCAGGATGAGGCGGTCTTGAAAATTTCTGATGCGATACGCCGCGTACGAGCCGGCCTCAAGGATCGGAAGCGCCCGATCGGCACGTTTTTGTTTCTCGGTCCTACGGGCGTTGGAAAGACGGAAACCGCAAAGGCGCTTGCCGCGGTCTATTTCGGGCATGAAGACGCGATGGCGCGTTTTGACATGTCAGAATATCAGAATGCGGAGGCGTTTGAGCGCTTGATCGGCTCATCAGCTCGCGGCGAATCCGGCGTCCTCACCCATCGCATGGAAGCCGCTCCCTATTCGCTTCTTTTGCTGGACGAGTTTGAAAAATGCGATAAAAACGTCCGAAATCTTTTTTTGCAGATTCTTGACGAGGGGTTTTTCACAGACGCTTTCGGGAAGCGAATCAATATGCGAAATACCATTATCATTGCGACCTCGAATGCGGGTTCTGAAAAAATCCGCGAGCTCGTGTCTTCGGGCGTTTCGTTTGGTGATATGCAAAAAAAGATTGTTTCCTATGTTCAGGAGGAGCGAATATATACCCCCGAGCTTTTGAATCGGTTCGACGCCGTGATTGTGTTCCGTCCGCTTGAGATGCAAAACCTCCGCGATATTGCGCGAATGATGCTTCGCGGTATTGCGGGCGATCTTGCGAAAAAGAACATCACGTTTGAATTCACCAATAGTCTCATTGAGTTTGTCGCCCAAAAAGGGTACGACCCCGCGTTCGGCGCGCGGCCAATGAGGCGTTTCATCCAAGATAGCGTCGAGAAAGTCATATCGGAAAAAATAATCAAAGGCGAGATGCCTTCCGGAAGCGTGTTTCGGCTCGATCCGAAAGATATTCAGTAGACAATCTCTCGCCCTCTCATTATTCTTTTTTGAGCGCATCTTCTGTATACACGTTTGCCGCGCTCCACAAAAGCCAGCCAGAATTATCAACGGTTTCCGCCGCGTCAATCTGCATGCGGACTTTTTTTGCGCCCGAGGGGCGCCCCGCGGTCGCATCCGCTTCGTGATAGAAATCTTCAAGCCACGGCCTCAAACGCGCGCGCGAGCGCGATTTTTGTTCGATGATTGCACTTATGGTTGTTGTAGATGTGGTTGCGGAGAGCGTGGTGATATAGCGGAACGATGACGTCGAAATTTTTCCGTCGAGAAAATCACGTGCGACCTGGAGCGTTCGAAGGACGACGATATCAGGATTTGTTCGCGCCTGAACTGCGTCATATCGGAGCGCGGGAAGGCCGCGCGTCGGATCTTCCGGAAGATGGAGGCCGTTATAGTAATGCGAGGGATACGTCATAAAAGAGATGTAGTCAAAATTATCGCCCACATCGTCAACGCGCTGGCCGATGCCGACGTCTCCCGCGCGGATCGCCGCGTACCCGAAAAGGTCTGCGGATAAAACGATTTCCGGCTTGTGCGCCTTCAAATTCTTATTTAAAAATTCGAAATATTCTTTCATGACCGCGTACTTCGGCGTTTTTCCGTCGTAGGCGGGGTAGATCGCGTTTTCGATATCGCCGTCAGACGGGAATCGGATATAGTCGAATTGGAGCTCGTCAAACCCCATGTCGATCATCCTTTTGGAAAATTCGAGGATGTATGCATGGACTTCGGGGTGCGCCGGATCCATCCAATAGCCGCCTCTTCTATCGCGCCAGAAATTCACCGATGCTTTTTTCCCGTCGGGCCGCGCGGCGCGGATGTGCGCTTTTCGGGCGCATTCGTTCGCACCCGAATTCGCTCCGGCTTTGCGCGTTAAATACCATTCGGGATGAACATCGATTTGCGAGGCGTCTTTTGAAAGCACGATCCGTCCGATGGTCCAGATGTTTTTTGTCTTGAGCTCTTCAATGAGTTTTTTGAGACGCTCCTCGTCATAATCAGGACCGCAGACCTCTTTTACGTCTATCACGAGTCCGTTTATTTCTGTTTCGTCCGCAAGCTTGATGAGATTTTCGCGGAGGCGCGAGGCGCCAACTCCCGGGTCCATGGCAACGTCCGCTGTCATATAGAGTCCTTTGATGTTTCGCGAGCGCGCGAGCGCCTCGGCCGCGCGTTCTTCCGGCGTACTCTCTTTCATGCTCGCGGCGAGCGGGTTTTTGATTGAAAACGGAAAGGAGAAGTCTCCTTGATCGCTTTTTGCAAAATAAAAATACATTCCTCCCGCGAGAAATCCCGCGATACCGGCTCCGATGACAATACCGATTGCAAAGCGCGTCATAATCCTTATTACTATAGTATCAATTCCTTTGTTTTGCCAGTAAAAAAGGAGCGCGAGCGCTTTTTTATCCATGAATTGTATGGTATGCTGTATCGTGAGGTCGAATGATATGTATACTTTTTACGTTTATGAAAAAATCAGGAAAAAAGAAAGAGACATCGCGCGGCGCATGCAAAAATTGCTGCGGGTGCTGCAACGGATCGTCGAAGGCCTGCGGCATGGCGCCGAGAAAAAAATAGATGTAAAGCGGCGCCGGGGGTTTCGGCGTCGTTTTTTCTTATCACAAATTATGATTCAATACGTTATATAGCATGAAGGGGTCAGACGATTTGCATGCGTTGGTTCGGCGGGTAAAAAATGGGGATTTGCGGGCGTTTGACGAGCTCTATATCCACGTTTTCACCCCGATCTACCGATATGTCTATTTCCGAGTGAAGCGAAAGGAAGACGCGGAGGACATAACGCAGACCGTGTTTCTTAAGGCCTACCAGTCGCTACCGCGCTTCGAAGACAAAGGGGTTTCTCCTCTCGCGTATTTTTATTCAATTGCGCGAAACGCCGTGATTGATCACTGGCGGAAAAAAGGAGAAATACTTTTCGGCGACATGGGAGACGGAGTGTTCGATATCCCGGATTCTTCTGGCTCCGACGGCTCCGAGCGGCGGATTTTAGAAAAGATGTGGGCGGATGAGATTGTTCGTGAAGGAATGGGTGCGCTTACTTCGTTTGAAGCAGAGGCACTCACGCTTAAATTCATGCACGATTTGTCGAATAAAGAGATTGCGTCGCTTTTGGGAAAATCAGAGGAAGCGGTGCGCCAGCTCCAGTCCCGGGGCATACGAAAAATGCGCGAGAGTACAAGATTTGATTTATAACGGATGTCGAGAATCTATTGAAGTCGGACTTCAATAGATTATCAGAATAAATTAGTTAAGTAAAAATGAAAGAAAAAGAAAAATTTGAAGCAGTGCTTGCTATGGCAATAAGCCGAATGGAGGCGGGCGAGGCGCGAGCAGAAATTCTCGCGCGGTTTCCCGATTTCCAAAAGGAATTGTCCGAGGCGTTCCGGATCGCGGACCGTTTTTCCTTGCTCGGAAAAGATATAAAGCCCGAGAGAGCGCTTCTTGAAAAAATCGTGCAGGAGATCGGCGCCGTCACACCGGTTCAAGAAAAACGTTTTTCTTATATATCAGATAATTCAAAAGGTCGATGGTTATTCATTAATCCATTCCAGATTCAAAGAATTATGAATACGCAAATGAAATTTGTTCTTCCTCTCGCGGTGCTCGTCATCCTCGCAGGCGGGGTCTATTACTTCAATCAGGCAGGATCGCCGGAGTTTGCGGCAAAAACCGCAGAAGCTCCGCTAAGCCAAGGAATGCCTGCGGGAGGAGATTCTTCGGTGCGGGAAATGGTGGCAACCGGCGAGGCGCCTTCGACCGGCAATCCCGATGAAATCGTGGCAGATATTATTGCTTCTGCCGCCCAAGAAGATGCGGTGCTTAACGAAGCAGCCGCAGACGGCGATTTTGCGACGTATGATTCCGCGGTTCTTACTGAATTTGGGCAAATCAGCTATGAATAAATTACTTTCTTCGATTGTCGGAGCGGTTCTTATCGTAAGCCCCGCGCTTCCGGCGTTTGCCCAAACCGATACTTCTGCCTCCGCGCGGAATTTTTGCGCGCGTATCGGATCCAACCTTCGGGTTGAAATCGATCAGAGGATTGCGGAGCGCGAAGCGCGCTTGAAGGATCGCCGCGCTGAACGCGAAGTAAAACTCAATGAACGCCGAGAAGACCGCAAAGAACGCCTTGAGGATCATCGGGAGCGGCGCGACGAACGCCGTGACGAGCACTACGCGAAGCTCATGGAGCGCGCGACGACAACCGCGCAAAAGGCGGCGGTTGCGTCGTTCCAGCAGGCGGTAGAATCGGCGGTCTCTTCGCGGAAAGCCACGGTGGATGCCGCACACAATGCGTTTAAAACCGGCCTTGATACTGCGATAGCAAATCGGAAGACATCGGTTGACGCGGCGATTGCTACGTTTAAGGCATCAGTTCGCGCCGCGGTTGAAAAAGCAAAGGCGGATTGCGCCGCAAGCGTTGATCCGGTGGCGGTGCGGAATGCATATCGAACGAGCGTGGAAGCCGCGCGGACAAAATTCCGGCAGGATCTAGTCGCGATAGACAAAATTCGCGCTACCGTAAAAACCCTGCAGGATACGCGTCGAGCCGCGATAAAGAAAGCGATGGATGATTTTAAGGTAGCTGCCGAAAAAGCGCGCGCTGATTTGAAATCCGCATTCGGGAGATAGTTTGAAAGATCCTATGCAAAAAGAAAAACCCTAAATAGGGTTTTTCTTTTTTGATTATGCGGCTAGGGAGAACCCCGAAGTAGATGCTTCGCATCACTACGGGGCAGGTCGAATTCCCGTCTATTGCTTGCCCGCCCATCTTTGAAATTTGTTTGATGCGGGATACGAGAATCGAACTCGCGCTTACTGCTTGCCCCGTCACTAAAATTTGCACAGATAATTTGCGAGTAGCGGGAATCGAACCCGCGTCTCTTGCTTGGGAAGCAAACGTTCTGCCACTAAACCATACTCGCGCGAATGCGCAGTGCAAATTTAGTGCGGGGCTTGGGAAGCTAGTTATATTATATGTGCCTATTCCAAAGGCAATTCCGACTGAATTTTCGCTTTCTCTTTTCGGATAATTCGAGCCGCGAGAAAAAGGACCCCGATAATGCCTAATGTCACGATGACATATTTAATTTCCCGCACTTCGGTGAGAAAATCAAGCCCGAGGCCGAAATAGTAGCTCGCGGATACCAGAAAAAATGTCCACGGAATTGCGCCTAAGGCGTCGAAAATAAAGAATTTAAAAAAATTCATTCTGAAGTTTCCCGCAAGGATCGGAACAAGGACGCGCACGCCCAACAAGGGCCGCGTAAATAAAACCATTCGTTCGCCGTATGTGTCGAAGTAATTTTTTGTCTTTCCGAAAAAGAGATTTGCGTATTTGAAGCGGGAAAGTTTTTTCGTGAGGAACGCTCCGGCGAGGCGCCCGAAAAAATATCCCGCGCTGTCCGCCACAATTATGCCGAGGATAAGGATGTAGACCGTGGGCCAAAAATCGATGAATTCAAGGTACGCAAGGTATCCGCCGACCAAAAGAGTCGCTTCTTCGGGAATCGGGATGCCGAATCCGGATACGATGAGAATTAAAAAAAGAACCGTGTAGATTGCGGTTTTTGATTCAAGCGGCAACCAGATAAATGCGTAAAGAATCCCCATATCATTCCCTGCGGTTTCTTTCGTTTTCTTCCTCTTCCGGCCGGTGAAGTCGGATCGCGGTCCAGAACTTCGGATGGTCCACGATAAGCTCGCTTACGATTGCAAACGGTACCGCGACTGCGAGGATCGTGAGGATGACGCGCGGATTTATAATCGCGTCAGAAACCGCTTTTACCGCGATGACGTCCTCGATGAGGCCGAAGAGCACTCCGATCAAAAGGAATTCGAGTATGCGGAGCTTTTTTTTCGAAAGGTGGTATGACATTTTGCCGCGGCGTTTTTAGAGCCTCTTGAGGAGTTTTTCCATTATATCACGTATCACCTTCGGGTTCGCCTTTCCGCGGGATTCTTTCATGGCCTGCCCCACAAGAAATCCAAGAGACGCTTCTTTGCCCGCCTTATAATCCTCTGCGGCATTCTTGTTTTCTTCAATGATGTGCAATGCGATTGATTCAAGGCTCCCCGCGTCCGATACTTGCCAGAGGCCGAGCTCGTCAATGATATCAGACGGGTCGCCGCCTGATTGAAACATTTTTCCAAGCACCTGTTTTGCCGCGAGATTCGAAATTTTGTCTTCTGCGAGATAGATCAAAAGCTCGGCGAAGTTCTCCGGCGTGAATTTTATATCTTTTATTGTTTCACCGTCTTTCAAAAGACGGAGCAGCTCTCCGGTGAAAACCGATGTGGTGAAGGGAATGAGATTTTTTTTCGGTGTTTCCGGCGTCTCTTTGTCGTGCTCCAAAAGTTCGCTTACGACTTCTTCAAAATATCCGGCAAATGCTTTGTCGCGCGCAATGAGCCCTGCCGCGTCCTCTTGTAATCCGTATTCTTTTATGAATCTTGCCTTTTTCGCGCGGGGAAGCTCCGGAAGTTCGCTTTGTATTTTCTCGATATACTCTTCGGAGAGCGTAATGGGCGGGAGGTCGGGCTCCGGAAAATAGCGGTAGTCGTGCGCTTCCTCTTTTGAGCGCTGGCTCACGGTCATTTTTTTATCCTCGTTCCACCCGCGCGTTTCCTGGATGATTTTTTCTCCGCGTTCGAGCGCTTCGGTCTGCCGTTTTATTTCATAGTCAACGGCGTCAGCCGCGAATTTGAAGGAATTAATATTTTTCACTTCCACTTTTGTTCCGAATCCTTCGGTCCCCTCAGGCCGAATGGAAATATTCACCTCAACGCGCATCTCTCCTTTTTCCATGTTCGCTTCTGACGCGCCGATATAGCGTAAAATCCTTTGTAGTTCCTCTCCGAATTCGCGGACTTCCTCTCCGGTCCGAAAATCCGGCTCTGTCACGAGCTCCATCAATGGCACCCCCGCGCGGTTGAAATCAACAAGCGAGTTTCCGGACGCATCGTGGATGAGGCGCCCCGTATCTTCTTCGAGGTGTATTCGCCGGATCCGAATTTCTTTTTTTGAAGATTCTTCGAGCGCGAGCGCGCCGCCAGTTACAAACGGATGTTCATATTGGGAAATTTGATATCCCTTCGGAAGATCGGGATAAAAATAGTTTTTTCTGTCGAATTGGGAAAATTGTGAGATTCTGCCGTTGAGCGCAAGCCCCGTAAGTATCACTTTTTTTACCGCTTCCTCGTTGATTACGGGAAGCGTGCCGGGATGCCCCATGCAGACCGGACAGATGTTTATGTTCGGGTGCGTTTCATTGGGATCGTTCGGAGAATAGCAAAACATCTTCGTTTTCGTCCGAAGCTCTGCATGAATTTCAAGTCCGATTACCGGCTCATAGCGCATGGAATAAAAGTATCACAAAATATGCGCCATAAAAAGGGCCGCAAATATTGATTTTGTCAGTGATTTACGGTATACTTATTTTGTGTTTCGTTAAAAAATAATGGCCCTATCGTCTAACGGTTAGGACAGCGGGTTTTCAATCCGTCAATCGGGGTTCGATTCCCCGTGGGGCCATGGTTGGGCGTTTAGCTCAGTGGTAGAGCGACTCTTTGACGTAGAGTAGGCCGGGGGTTCAATCCCCTCAACGCCCATGGCATTTTGGACGGTTAGCGAAGTTGGTTAGAGCGCTTCGTTTATTCATCCGTTAGATTTGTGCGCTTAGCGAAGTGGGCAAAAAGATTGATAATCTTTTTGCGGGGCTCTTCCTTGAAAACCGAATGCAAAATGGGCGACTAGCTCAGTGGTAGAGCGTCTCGTTTACACCGAGAAGGCCGTAGGTTCAATCCCTACGTCGCCCATTTTGCATTCGAGATAGCAAAGCCCCCGGGAGAGCATCGCGTTTACCCCGCACCAAATTTCGACTGTTGCGGTCTATTTCAGTGAGAATTGTATTGAGTTGGTTTCGTTGGTATTGTGTGGTTTTTTTGTTTCAGCGGGGCAACAAAAAAATTTGTCGAAATTTTGGTGTCGGGGTTTACACCAAAGAGGGTTGGAAATAAACTGCTTTATTTCCAACGGGTTTTGTAGGTTGAGCTCCCGCGAGACCGTAAAATAAAACTCGGGAAATCGCTGTCGGGAGCGATTTTAGGTTTAATCCCTGCACCGTCCATTCCTTTTTCAAATGTTCTTTCACTGATATAATGGAAGGATGCAGGACGTTGCTCCGTATCTTCTGATAATTTTTTGCGCATTTGGCGGATTTTTAATCTCCTTTTATATCCGCCACAAAAAATCAAGCCGAGAAGTTTTGGTTTGTCCTCTGAGCTCGAATTGCGAAGAGGTAATTCATAGCGATTTTTCAAGGTTTTTCGGGATTCCGGTGGAGATTCTCGGTCTTTTGTATTACGGGTTTCTTGCGGTGAGCTATGGGTTTCTTATTGGCGTGCCGGAGTATGCACCTTTGCTTTTTTCCTATGCGCTTTTGGCGTTGTCCGCGATTGCGTTTCTTTTTTCGCTCTATCTCACGTTTATTCAGGCCTTTACCCTACGCGAGTGGTGCACGTGGTGCCTTACGTCCGCTATGCTTTCAACCGTCATTTTTCTTTCTTCTGCGGTTGGTGCGAGCGACGGATTTGCTTCATTTCTCAAAACCCAAAGAGAATTTATTGTAGTATTCCATATTCTCAGCATGGCGATTGGAATCGGCGGCGCGACGTTTACCGATATTCTCTTTTTTCGGTTCCTCCGTGACTTTACGATTTCCGATTGGGAATCAGATGTGCTGAAGGTTTTTTCGCAGGTCATTTGGTTTGCGCTTGCGATCGTGATACTCACCGGACTCGGGCTTTTTTTCGGCGATGCCGAAAGGTATCTCCACTCATCAAAATTCCTTGCAAAGATGGTTATCGTAGGTATTTTGGTGATAAATGGAGCGGCGCTCAATCTCTATATTACTCCCCGGTTTCTCGCAATGTTTAGCAAAAGCAGAGAGCTGTTCGAGTCGAAGAATGCGGTGCGGCTTCGTCGTTTCTCATTTGCGCTCGGATCGATATCTCTTTTATCTTGGTACAGCGCTTTCATTCTTGGGTCTATGAGATCATCCTCCGTCGGAGTTTTACAAATTCTTTCTTTATATTTATTTTTTCTCTTCGGAGCGGTTGTCATAAGCCAGATTTTTGAAGTACGGCTTACCAAAAAACGAAATTCGTCGTTCTAGTTTTGGTTGAGTTTTTATATTTCGTGTGCTATCGTATAGCAGAATTTTGGAAGCGTGGCAGAGTGGACGATTGCGCCGGTTTCGAAAACCGGTATACCCTTACAGGTATCGGAGGTTCGAATCCTCCCGCTTCCGAATGAGTCCGAGCTTGCCGAGGTCGAGTGAGGAAACGAGTGAGCAAACTGCTTTGCTCGTGTGGATGATTCGAAGACCGTAGCGATGTGCAACGAGCTGTTGGCAAGGAGCACCGCGAGGGGCGGCCTGCAAAAAATTTTTCGGAAGAAAAATTTATTTGTAGGTGAATCCTCCCGCTTCCGCCAAAATTGAAAATTCGTTTTTGAACTGAAAATTAATTAAAAAGAGAATAAAAATATGAATCCAAACAAAGCGTTGTGGGAGAAAGGCGACTTTACCGAGATTGCCGCCTTCATGCGGCAATCCGGCGAAGCACTCGTTAAGTCTCTCGGAATAACGACACCTTTACGGGTTTTGGACCTTGGTTGCGGAGATGGCACTACGGCAATTCCTCTAGCTCTTTTGGGGGCTGAAGTTGTTGGAATAGACATTGCCAAGAATCTCGTTGACGCCGGGAACAAACGAGCTCTTGAGGCGGGTCTCAACCGACTGACATTTCAAGAGGGAGATGCGAGCAACCTGCAAGGGATTAGTGACTATTCGTTCGATTTGACCCTCTCTGTATTCGGCGCCATGTTTGCACCCAAGCCCTTTGATGTGGCCAAGGAAATGGTGCGGGTCACAAAACCGGGTGGTCGTATTGTGATGGGCAACTGGATTCCGAATGATCCAACTTCATTTGTGTCGCAGTTGTTGAAGATAAGCTCATCGTTTATGCCGCCGCCTCCTGAAGGATTCATCAGTCCAATGACGTGGGGCGTGGATACTCACATCATCGAGCGTTTTGGCCAGGCTGGCGTGCCCAAAGAGAAAATCTCCATGGTCAAAGACATGTACTCATTTATATCACGTGACAAAAATCCAACAGAATTTATCGAATTATTGGAACGATTCTATGGACCAACAATGAACGCTGTCGAAGCGGCTCAAAAGAACGGAAAAGTGGAAGAGCTACACAATCAACTTTTGGAACTGGCGAAAGCGCAAAACAAGAGCACTGACGGCAGCACTTCAATACCCGCTACCTTCTTGCGAGTGACTGTTGACCTTTGAGGTCGTGCCTACCCTCTGTTTTGAATTAAAAGAATTTGCCGCCACATCTTACGTCACTCCTTCACATAAAGTTCCGGGTTCGTGCGCGTTGACCCCGAAGAGCGGCGACGCTTCTACGAGCGCGTCGCGGAAGGCGCGCCACAAAGAAGTATCTTCGACGAGATCCGTATGCGGGTCGGAAAGGGTCGGCCCAAATGGTTCTCGCGACGCTAATCGCCAGGGAGGCCTTCCTCCCTGGCGCGAATTTTGATCAAAATATTCCGAAGTTATATCGCGTGCGGGAAATAATCGGTTGACCATGATTTTTCTTTTTGAGAAACGCGTTGAATTCCTACGGTTTTATATGATACGTTTAACTTATGTCAGAAATGCCACCAAAAAAGTAGAGAATAGTGAGGGTGCGGAAAGACCACCGCGTTACCGAACACTAGCGCGGGAAGTGCTTGAGGTGCGCGAGGACGGCTCGAGCGTTGAGCGCGTTATCGAATGCAATGGCGAGTATCACAGGCGGTGTGTTGATAGAGTGTTTTATGATGAAAATGGAGAAATAACATTTGTGGATCAGCTATCTCGAGAGGAACTGGGATCGTGCGACGGAAATCATTCTTGAAGAGTGTTGATTCGAATATCGTCAAAGCAGGAGAAACACGAAAATGTTGATTTGACAAAAGCGCCGAAAGGCGCTTTTGTTGGTTTAGAATCTTTCGGCCAAGGAGGCAGTAATGGCGACAGCACCGACAAGAATTGTTTTCGATCTAGGCGACAAGATTCGCGTTTCGCCGCCCATCTGGCCCGATCACAAGCTCGACATCCAGCCGGGTGACCTCTCGAAGTCTGTTCCCTACGGCAATGGTGTCTACGGATACCAAGACCGCAAGGGAAGCAACCCGTTCACGAGTGCGCCCTCACAGGAGGCGTGTGGCGGAGTCATCTACTTCAGCAACGGCGTTTCCAAGGATGACTTTGAGGCGTTCATGCGTATCTTGGAAGTTCAGCCCGGCTACGTCGTCAAGCCGTCGAAGGACTTTGCGGTGTTCACCGCCGAATCCAAGCAGCCAGGCAAAGATGGCTACCTCGTGCAGATGCGGGTCGTATCCAAGTTCGGTCTCCGCTTCATGTTCGGCGCTCTCACCGACGCAGAGTACGAGAAGTTCCCCGAACAAGAGCTGACCATCGTCGAGGCTCTCTGGTCATTCATCAAACAGGAACGGAAGCGCTGGGGCACTTCCTGGATGGACGACAAGGGTCTCGGCGGCAAGTTCGGCGGCGACGGCGACTTCGCCTGCGAGGAGCTGGCCTTCGGTTTCATGTTGGAGAACGACTACCATCGCGTCTACCGAATCTGGTCACGCGCATGGCTCGTGACCAAGTAGGAGGTGAATGATGAAGCTCAATGTTGCACGGCTCCAAGAGTTCTTTTTCGAGGGATCACTGTGGGGTTATGCCGGTGGCGGCGAGAAGATCATCATCCCGGACGTGAAGAAGACGCGACGGTTCGTGTACTATCGCGGCGAGCTTCTCTATCGCGATGAGTACGTCGTCAACGGCGAGTACAGTGGCGGCTCCACGGTCATATACATGGATGGCCTACCTGTCTGGCTGATGCAGTACCACGGCTGGTGTCAGAACGACAATTCCGATGTGCTCGCGTTTCTCAAAAAGGTGCTCACAAAAACATATCAGGACAGCGAGTTCTGTGGCGGTCGTGGGAAGTTCGGTTCCTGGACCAGCGACGACGGTTCTCTTGTCTATGAAAACCATCCAACATTGCCGCCATCCATGGAAGAGTTCGTCTACTTCATGGGGTACGAACGCATTAAGACACGTGTCTGGAAATCGGATCAGTCACATGAGGTTTTCTGGCATCGCTATCAAGGTCTGCTACTAGGGGAAGCCGAATAGTCAAAACAACAACAGTGGCACGCGGGGAATCGAATAAGCGATCTCCCCCTCGTGCCGTTCTTTTTTATACAGAAACTTCGCTGAAATCTGGGGTATCTTTATGTCATTTTAATATGTTTTGGTATCTCTCGAAATCGGTATCGAAGCGCATAAAAGCGCTTTTTCTTGATACATTCGGCGGCGCCCAAACCTCGCCTTTTGAGGCGAGGTTAAAGGCGCCGCTCAGTATCAACCCTGAGCATACTCCGGCCTTTAGGCCGGAGAGTCGAAGGGTTGATTTTTAGCTCCATTCGGGGTATTCTTGAGCGGTGTAAAGAGGTATACATATGCCGATCCCGATAGAATTTCAAATTGCCATACTTTTCCTTCTCCTCATTGTGCTGTTTTTTGTGCTGTTACGGATGGTTCTGCGGGTTGAACGCCGTGTGAAAACTATTTTCAATGGTTCCGGAGAGACGGAGGAAGAACTCAAGCGAAATATCATTCGCCGGACCGCGTGGCTTGAAGCGAAGGCGGAAGAGCTCGACAAGCGCGTCTCCCCGCTTGAAGCAATTTCGCAGGTGAGCGTGCAAAAAGTCGGATTTTTGCGCTTTAACCCGTTTCAGGATACGGGAGGAGATAATAGTTTTGCGATCGCGCTCCTTGATCTAAAAAACGACGGGGTGATATTTTCTTCTTTTTATACCAGGGAGGGCGTGAGGATCTATGCGAAAAAAATTGAGAACGGAAATCCAAAACAGCCATTGTCAGGCGAAGAAAAAAAAGTGCTCGACCAAGCGCTCGGAAAGAGTGCGAAATGATGAATTTTGAGTTTGATATAAAAATACATGGCTGATAAAAAATTCGAAAAAAAAGAAATGATCAAAGAGGCGCGTCCCCCGATCGTCGTGGTCATGGGCCATATTGACCATGGGAAGACGACGATCCTTGATTGGTTCCGGAAAACAAAAGTTGCAGAAAAAGAATCCGGAGGAATCACTCAGCATATCGGAGCGTACGTTGTCGAGCACACCACGCAAAAAGGAGAAAAAAAGCATATCACTTTTATTGACACCCCGGGGCACGAGGCGTTTTCTAAGCTCCGATCGCGCGGCGCGCGGGTCGCGGATATTGCGGTCGTCGTAATTGCCGCGGAAGAAGGGATAAAGCCGCAGACGAAAGAGGTGCTTGATCTTGTACGGGGTTCCGAGATTCCGTTTGTCATTGCGATAAATAAAATCGATAGGCCTGAGGCAAACCCCGAGCGCGTCAAGCAAGAGCTTGCGAAAGAGGAGATTCTCGTCGAGTCCTACGGAGGGAAGATTCCCTCGGTTGAGGTGAGCGCAAAAACCGGAAAGAATATGGACGGGCTTCTTGAAATGATACTTCTTTTGGCGGACCTTGAGCATTTGAAGGCTGATTTCACGAAGCAGGGAACAGGCGTTGTTATTGAGGCGCATCGCGATCCAAAGCGCGGCAATACCGCAACGCTTTTGATTCAAGACGGCGCACTCCACTCAGGCGATTCCATCGTAGTCGGAGGGGTTCGGGAGAGTGTAAAAATATTTGAAAACTTCGCAGGCAAATCCATTCAAGAAGCTGGGCCGTCAGAGCCAGTGCTTGTATCCAGCCTCAAAGAGATGCCGGGAATCGGCGAACCATTTGAAAGTTTTTCCGACAGAAACGCCGCCGAATCGCACGCAGAAGGGATCAGGGAGCGGCGCATAGATACAAAGAAAAACGGCGGTGCGGTTCCGGAAGAATCTGGAAAGCCGGTGTTTAACGCAATCTTGAAGGCGGATGTTGCCGGTTCGCTCGAAGCGCTCGAAGAATTGGTGAAGCGATTTGAATTCGATGCGATCGGCATCAATATTCTTCGGAGCGAGACGGGCGATATCAATGAGTCTGATGTCAAGCTTGCGCAGGCGACCGGCCGCGTCACGATTGTCGGATTTCGCGTGGGGATCGATCAGTCAACGCGCACGCTTGCTGAGGCATCGAATGTGCGCATCGTTTCTGGAGACGTGATATATCAGCTTATCGATGACTTGAAAAAAGAAGTTGAAGTATTCATTCCTCCGGTCGTCACGCGCACTGATATCGGAAAAGCAAAAATAGTAAAGGTGTTCAAGAAAGACGGCGCGCGCACAATCGCCGGCGGGCGCGTGGCAGAAGGAGAAATTAAAAAAGGAGCACTCTGCGAAATAGTGAGGACGAAAGACGTTATCGGCCGCGGTTTGATCATCCAGGTCCAGCAAAATAAAATTGATGCGCCGTCGGTTTCTGTAGGAAAAGAGTTCGGCGCGCTTGTTGAATTCCGCGGGACGATTGAAGAAGGCGACGTGCTTGCGATTTTTGAAGAACAAATTACAAAGCAGACTCTCTAGTTAAAAACGTGCCCGCAGAACGCAGACGGGAGAGAATTGAAAATATGCTTCGGGAAGAACTTTCAAAAATTCTTGATCGGGATCTTGAGTTTCCCGCTCTCACGTTTGTCACCGTAACGCATGTAAAGACGTCGTCCGACGGACACTACGGAAATGCGTATGTTTCGATCTTGGGGAACGACCCGAAGATGGCACTCGCAATTTTGAAAAAAAACATCTATCATATTCAAAAGGCCGTGAATCGGCGGCTCCGGATTCGGCCGGTCCCGAAGCTCACATTTAAGATTGACAAGGAAGAATTCAACCGCGAGCGCGTGGAAAAACGGATCGCGGGG
>MHQD01000044.1 GCA_001822215.1 Candidatus Sungbacteria bacterium RIFCSPHIGHO2_01_FULL_50_25 | reverse complement strand
AAGCTATTTCGAAGAGAACCAGCTATTTCCATGTTCGATTAGCTTTTCACTCCTACCCACAAGTCATCCGAGAGCGTTGTACGACTCACCAGTTCGGGCCTCCCTTTGGTATTACCCAAAGTTCACCCTGCTCATGGGTAGCTCACATGGTTTCGGGTCTTTTAAATTCTACCTAAAAACATTAAGCACTCGGCACGAAGATCGCACCGAACACATAATGTTTTAAACGCGCTATTCACACTCGCTTTCGCTATGCCTCTGGGGCGTAACCCCTTAGACAAGTAGAGTCTAAAAACTCGTTGGCTCATTCTTCAATAGGCACGTCACCACCCTTGCGGGCTATGACTCCTTGTAAGCGCATGGTTTCAGGTACTATTTCATCGCCCTCACCGGGCTACTTTTCACCTTTCCCTCACGGTACTAGTTCACTATCGGTGTTCCGAAAGTATTTAGCCTTGGGAGTCTAGTCCTCCCTGCTTCCTGCCCAGTCTCCGTACGGGGCAGTACTCAAGAAAACTCCAGCCCACCGAACTAGTAACCAATAACTGGTTGCTAACACCGTGAGTAGGAGCCCCGACTATTACGTCGGGATCAACATAGGAGCATACAAATAGTTTTCGCGTACAGGGCTCTCACCTTCTGTGGCCGGCCTTTCCAGGGCCGTTCCGCTAACCAAATTGTTTCTTTCTTTTCTCCTTACAGGTACGCTCTTTCATCGATTCGGACTGAACCGATGAAAGAGGCCCCGAAAATTGATCTCTTACAACTTCCCCCGCCTTCCATTTAGTAAACTAAATTGAAAGCGGGGGATCTGGGCTATTCCCTCTTCGCTCGCCGCTACTAAGGGAATGTTGAGATACTCAAATTCGTGCATGCATCGGCCGACGAATCAGCCTCGAGGCACGAATTTGGGTATCTCGTTCTTTTCCTTTCCTCTGCTTACTGAGATGTTTCACTTCAGCAGGTATCGCTCTCTGTTGGTTTAGGACAGAGTCATTGAGGTTTACTCAATGGGGTTTCCCCATTCGGACATCGCCGGATCAAAGGTTGCTCGCCACCTCCCCGACGCTTATCGCAGGCACGCTACGTCCTTCATCGCCTTCGGAACCCTAGGCATCCACCATGCGCCCTTATTTCTCTTTCACCATCCGAAACTTCACCCTCTCCGCCCTCGTAAACGGGCGGAGATAAAAAGCTCGAATGATACCCCGCATCTTAACCCACCGCTGGGCATAATACAGGATTGAAAATACAATTTTTTTCTGTGTCTTTAATTTTGACGTTTTAACCCTATTCAATTGTAAAAGTCCTTTCCTTTGCTTCCGTAGTCATCCATTCCGCATGGCTTGTCCGTATCAATCGGACAAATCATCCAAAATCGATGACTGAGATAACCCCCGCGCGCGACCCGTCCTCCGGGACAAAGATTGAAAAAACCGCTTATCCAAGCGGCCGCGCTACGATCCCAGCAAAACTCTGCGCTGTTACGCGTATCCCTCTCTGGTCATATGAGCCGCATGCGTATTAACTTGAACAAAAAGTATCATTTTTCGTTTCTCCATTATAATCGATTCCGTGATTGGTGTCAACGGCTTCTATATGTGGATAACAGAAAACCCCGTAAAAACGGGGTTTTCCAGCAAGAAAACTCGGAGGGGATCTATTTCCTTAATTCATCCTTCATCTTCTCTAGGGCCGATGTAGCAATATCCTTTCCTCCCAAACCGAATGCAAGGGCGAATGCGCCCGCGATGGCAAATACAAGGCCGGTCATAACGGTCTGGATAAGCTGGGGGGCGATGCCGAGCTGTATCAAAGCCGCGGAAACCGCAAATACCCAAATGGACCATCGGATAAGAACCCCTGCTGCAGCGCCCCGATGCCCGGCCGCCTCAACCGAACCGCGAACAGCCCGCTCTGTTGCTTGCGCGATAATCGCCGCAATAACAAGTATGAGGGCTGATACAACCACATTCGGCAGATACGACAAGACATCGCGCAAAAACCCGGAAATAGGCGCAAAACGTTCTCCGAGAATATTCACCGACGCGAGGAGGAACGCAACAATAATAAACCATTTGATGATCCCCCCGATAAAGGCGCCTGTGTTCAGGCGCCATCCGGCGCGCTCAACCGCCTGCTCAAACGCAAGCTTTGAAAGAAGCGAGTCAATCTTTGTTGCCCGAATAAGCTGTTCTACAGCTTTTCCGACAACAATTGCAATAAAAAAGCCGGCGGCAAATACAATAACCGCCAATACGACAAGAGGCAGGAACGTGGCAAACGCAGCCGCAACTTCGCGAAGCGAAACTACGATAAGTTCACCAGCAAAATCAATAGGCATAGTAAGTATACAATTAGAGTTATCACTAAAATAAAGTATGTTTTCAGACAGGGAACACCCCCTCCGAGGGGGTATTCGACCGCCCCCCTATCTGTATAGTTGCTTTTTCTAGTATAAAACATTATACTTTTTTGGGTATTCCCATTATCCCCAGCACTATGCTTTCCATAAACGAACTAAAACCGGGCTCGCTTATCATAGTTGACAACGCCCCATACCAAATCCTTGAAGTAGCCCATCAACACATCGGCCGGGGCGGCTCTTCAATTCAAACAAAAATCAGAAATGTAAAGACCGGACAGGTATTATCCCGGAATTTCAAGCCAGCGGACAAATTTGAGGAAGCGGATATCGAAAAACGGCCCACAAAATTCATCTACTTTCACCCCGTTAGAAGCCGAGCTTCTAACGGGGTGAGCCGAGGAGCATATATGTTCCAGGACCCAAAAGACCCGAAGAATCGCTTCGAGCTTTCAAAGGACATACTTGGCGATAGCGCAAAATGGCTCAAGCCAAACATTGAACTCATAGTGCTTTTTCTTGAGGAGGAACCGATAAACGTCATACTTCCGATTAAAATCGATTTCAAAGTTACAGAAGCGCCTCCCGGAATCCAAGGCGACCGCTCAAGCGCAGGAACAAAGTCGGTTACGCTTGAAAATGGAACAATCGTCCAGGTGCCGCTCTTTATAAATTCCGGAGACGTCATAAGAATGAATACAGAAACCGGAGAGTATGCGGAGCGAATCGAAAAAGCGAAATAATCCAAAAACCGCTCGCGAGCGGTTTTTGGATTATTTGTCAGAAAATTGTAATTCCTTTGTAATGAAAGTACTCACGAACCTGTTTACGATTGAAAAAATAAATCCAGAAGATACCAATGCTTAATCCAACTACTTTTGCTATGAGAAATACCGCATCTCCAATTGGAATCAACAAACCCTGAATAAAACCAATTGAAAGTGTGATCCAAATAAGCGGCAGGACCCACGATTTTCGATATGCAATACCAATGTATATAACGAGACTGATCACCAATTGAGGGACAAATCTCACATACTCTTGTCTCCAGAGAATATCACCACTAAGTAAAACAGCAGCGAATAAAAGGGTCCCGAGAACTACAAAACCAATATTGAGCAGACCAAAAACCGCTATAATCTTATCATTCCAACGTATTAACAAATCACTCATCTCACCAAAAAACTAGAGTTTAACCGCCTCTCCGGGCTGGATTTTTTTCTGCTCCGGCGCGGTTGCTGACGATTGAATCGGTGCGCGTGGCTGTTCGACCGGACGAGAGACGAGCGGTTGAGAAACAACTGGCCGGGATTCGATCTGCGGCGATGCGACTGACATTTCAACCTCTTTTTGCGGCTCTTGCTTCAAAAGCCCTTCGAGCGCTTTCCGAAGGCCCGATGTATCTGCAGGGCGATGCTCGCGCGCGCGATCGCGCAGATCTGACTTTTTTTCTTCCGGACGCGCCCGAAGTTCAGAAAGAGAAATTCTTTTATCACCATCTCCCCCGCCTCGGACAACCGGTTCGGTGCGCACGCGTCCCTCGCCCCCGCGGCGGTCGCCGCGGGAATGGCGCGCCACCATCCGCGTATCACCGCGCGGACGGAAATCCCGTCTTCCCCCTCCGGAATGCTGTTCGCGCACAGGAGCGCTTGCTCCTCCCTCGCGTTGAGAACGCGACTGTGAAGGCGCATTCCCCCGATTCAGTGAAAACTCAATTCCCATAGTGCTTAATGAATCATCAAACCGCGCCTTCCCGACTTTCGGCATCCGATCAGGCAAAGGAATCAACTTCCCTTCTTCAATCTGTTTCAAACAACTAAGGCAATACACCGGCCGCCTGCCATCCGGCTTAAAAGGCACGGTCGCAGTTTTTCCGCAATTCCAGCAAATGCTTTCTTGAAGCTTCCCGTCACCCATAGCGCTCTTTCCTCCCCCCTCGTCGCCGTCATCAGACCCTCCGCCGGACCACCGGAATATCTTATCCTCTACTTCGGCGCGCGGACGAGCATACCGTTCCCGGGCAACGCGAATCACTTTTTCTTTGACGTCATGCGCTCGTTCATATTCAAACGGCGGAAGCGTAACCGAAGAGAACGGCCGCGAAGTAATTCCCTCGACCATAAGCTTCAAATAGATATGGTGATTCGGAAGATTGATCAAATCCTCCTGCATGAATTCCGGAGTGAATTCCTGTTCGAGAAATTCAGCGTCTGTGGCGCCGACGCGGAAAGAAATCATGGTGCCGACGTTTCCGAATACCGCGTCGCGCACTTTTGTCGAAACGTCGGTCACGAGCTGGCCGATGTACTGGTGCGCAAGAATAAGATTCAGCCGGTACTTTCGCGCTTCAGACAAAATAGATGCAAACGAGTCAGTTGCAAAATTTTGAAACTCGTCCACATAGAGGTAAAAATCTTTGCGGTCTTCCTCGGGAACGCGGACGCGCTCCATTGCGGCGAGCTGGACTTTCGTGATGATCATCGCGCCCAAAAGCGCCGAGTTGTCCTCGCCGATGCGCCCCTTCGAAACATTCACAAGAAGAATCTTTCCGTCATTCATGATCTCAGAGATATTCAAAGTCGATTTTGACTGGCCGACGATATTGCGGATGAAACTTGTATTTAAAAACTGGCCGACTTTATTCTGGATCGGAACAATCGCTTCATTCCGAAACTGATCGCGCCACGTCTCATACTCATGAACCCAGAAAGATTTGACGACCGGGTCCTTTACGTTTGCAACAATCTTTTCCCGGTAATCCTTGTCAACGAGAATCCGCGGAATGCCTAAAAGCGTTGTCCCGGGAGTATCCAAAAGGGCATTCACGCAATTCTGCAAAATGTACTCCATGCGCGCGGACCAGACATTCGCCCAAATCTTTGTAAAAATCCCCATGAGGTCCGAAACGATCAAGTGCTTATATTTCGGATCCGACGTCTCGAGAACATTAAATCCCATCGGATATTCGGAATCAACCGGATTAAAATAGATGACGTCATTCACCCGCTCTGCGGGAATCTGCGTAAGCACCTCTTCAATAAACTCGCCGTGCGGATCAATAATGCAAATCCCGCGGCCCGAACGGATGTCCTGAAGCGCCATGTTTTTAAGAAGCGCGGTCTTGCCTACGCCGGTCTTTCCTATGACATACATATGCTGGCGTCGGTCTTTTTGCTTAATGCCAAAGATCCGCTCATTCCCGCGGAAATTGCATTTGCCGATATAGGTCACTCCTGATGTATTCGCTTCTTGCATGCGTATATCGTATCACGTTCGCCATACCGGCAAAAGAAAAACTCTTTAGCCGGCTGGCTCGCATACTTGATTTATTATTGATTTATTGTACAATAAATTCAGCACGCGCACAAGCGGGGTAAAAAACCATGGCACGAGTTGTCATTGTTGACTGGGAATCGCTTCACTTTATGTGCCGGATCTTGGGAATCGGCAAGTTGAATTTCCGCGGTCTTTACCAGGTCCTTGCGCATAAAATCGGCACATCTGACCTTCATAAGAGGCCGGTCTGTGTTCTTCCGCCCCATCGGAGGGAAACGATCGGCAAATCCCTCCAAACCGCCGGATTCGAAGTCGTTGCGCCTGAAGGCGGAGAAAAGCCGGATGATGCCTATATCATCGACTATCTTTCAAAACTCCAATCGCCGGAAGTTACCGAGGTTGTTCTCGTAAGCGCCGACCAGGACTTCGCCCCGGTCCTGCTCGGGAAAAGCATGACAGTCCATTGGGTCGCAACGCGCGCCAGGAATGACGAAGGAAAAACAATGGTCGCATCAGCGCTTGAGGAAGTCTTTGAGGCAGAGGAGCGATTTAATTTCGTAGAACTCAAAGACTATCAGGATCTCATCATGCGCGAACCCGCGCGTCCACGACCGCCCATTGAGACGCCTTCGGACGGAAGGAGGCTGAAGATTTCGCTCGAAGCGGGCGTAGATACGGATTCAATCGCATTCCTTCGTGCGCTGTTGAGGCTCATCCAGTCTTACCCGGATGTGCGCTATACGATCGAAGGATGACCCTTGCTAACCAGCGATGCGTAATGCGCATCGCTATTTTTTATCCTCGCAGAAAAGATAAAAGCGCATCTTGCGATGCGCCGATTAGAAAGTCGCCGGGACGAACCGCTACATCCATTTCTTCTCCCTCGTTTCACTCGGGCTTCCAAGCCAACATGAACAACTACGTTCTTGAGGGCTGGCTCATACATCCCTTTTCCTGGCGAGCGGTCGCGGAGCGCGGAAGGTTCGACGCGCAATGCCTGTAACGCGCACGCGCTTATCCACTGCCCCTATCGGCCGACGCCGCTTTTTCGAATCTTCATAGAGATCCTCGAAGAGTTCGGAAACTCCGGGATATTTCCGACGCAGCCGATAAAGCGCGTCAGCTACCCGTACTGGATTTTGGCGATATGCCTCTTTGAGTTGCGCGAGCTTCGCCTCGGGATCGACCCCTGCGTCTTGATCGCGCAAAATCTCGCGTGCGAGCCGCGGGAGCGTCCATTTGGTGAACTTCGCCACACGCACCACGCCGACCTTATGAGACATACAGAGCTCCTCTAAAAACCGGTTACCCCGAGTAGCCCCCAGTCGAGCTTGCCCTCCCGGCCAATTGCCTTCATATATGTATCAGAAGCCACTGCGAGCATATTCTCGTCGACTGCGCCGAGCTCCTCCAACAATTGCATGGCCTCAGGCGGCGTGAATAGCCCCGTATCTTTCGTGAGCTCACGAAACCGCATGTACTTTTCGGTGACTTGCTCCTGGGTTAGCATTATGACCCTCCGCTGAGTACTGAAACCAAACTATACTACGCTACTACAGACGTCAAATGTCTGCATGGACAACCACTCTAATTGCCTTTCACCCCGTTACAACCCGGAAGCTTTTGCCTTTAGGCCGGGCTGTAACGGGGTTCGTTTGCCGAAGCAATGAAGATCGAAATTTGTGAGGCGCAAACGGACGAAGCCGTATGATGGTGACTTTCGCTATTGCGCTATCCCGCATGCGCGCAAAAAGATCCTTCCGAAGACCATCTTGATCATACCCGACGCAAACTACATCCGGTTTCCACCGCCGCAAGACCGCGTACGTCCCCTGCGCGCTATCCCCCCGCACCGCATGCGCAACAAACAGCAGGCGCCGAAGCGCGGCGATGCGCCGAGATTCGTTCTGGCGCGGGGTTTTCCTCTTCAATTTTTTTACAACCGAATCCCGCGCAACAACCACAATAAGTTCGCTCCCGCGCTTTCGTGCTTGCTTCAAAAATGAAATATGCCCCGGATGCAAAAAATCAAAAACGCCGAACACGAGTACCCGCTTTTTTCTCATACCATCATTTGAAATAACATTCTCACATTCTCAAGAATGTAAGAATGTCGTAATCTTTTTACCCGATTTCTTTCAAGTAGCAACTCTCGCACCACACATTTTTCTCTGGGCTGTCCGGCCCATACACTGTTTCCATCATTTTCCCGCAGCGGGCGCACTTTCTCCTGTGGTAGCGAACAATAAGGCCAAGCTCCTTGCGCCACCTCGACATGCGGGAAGCAGGATGCTCTCGCGGAAGCGGAATTCCGTGCATCCGATAAAATGCGAGTTCTTGTTTTATATATCGAAAATGCTTTTTATTCTTTACGTCATATATAACTTTTTTAAGGATATCATCTTTTACATCCCGTATGTCATCGGGGAGATCCTTCGCATCCAGGACCTCGCCTTCAACTTTTTCAGAAAGCGCCTCTACAGACGACGTGTCATACCCATACTTTTTTGCGTTTTCATAATCTTCAAATCCATAATAGTAGGCAACCTGCGTGCTCCTGTAAGGAAACGGGAGCATCGCCGGAGGAAAAAATTCTCCGTATTCTCCCGCAAAAAACATCCGCGTCTTGATCTCGTCGAGACGGGCCCAGTATTCCTTCGGCGAGTACTGAATATTAAAGATGCAATAGGACTTATTGTCGAGGCCAAAACAACCAAAGCAATTTACACAGTTCCTGCAATACGCAGAATACTCGACGGCCTCACAATTATCAATGTGGTATGAAAATACGCAGTCGTAGTTATCTTCTGCCCAGACATTTGCGAGAAAATAGCAGAGCTCATTCCCCGTCCCTCCCAGTATGTCGTATGAATCGCGCGAATCCTCAACGCCTTCTGAATAGGCCACATTTTCGGAATCCCACACCCAGAGCCCAAAATAGATGTTTTTTGAATTTCTGATAAAATCGCCGAAACTCGAAATCGCGTTGCTATTATTCAACTCTCTTCTCGGCGCGTCATGCTTGAGGGTCAAAAACTCCTTTTTCAATTCCTCCAGTTCTTTCCATGAGCCGAAATTAATTTCCTTGATCCGCTTCTCGTACTCTTCTTTCCCAATGTATTGATTCCTGAAATAATACTTTTTGTTCCGGAGGTTTGACGACATGAAGCAATGGCTTGAATTGCGGCAATCCCACAAAAAATACGATTCTGTCGTCTGCTTCGACTCCTCGCACCAGAAGCATTTAAACAAATGGTCGCCAATTTTCGACTCGTAGCACGTATCAGAATAATCGAGGGCCCAGCACTCGATGCAATTTCTATCCTCGTTGCAACATTGGTGGTAGTAAAGGTCCTCGCCCTTATTCTGGTCAAACGTGAAATAACAATTCTTCAAGTTCTTGGAAACATTCGTATAGTCTGACTGCACATTTGTAGGGTCCGAAATAAGACTCGGATGCGGAACCGCGCGCTGAAGATCATCCCACTGATCAAAAAATGAACGTTCGGGGTCGTACGATCTGCCGAAGTCCATCGGGTTCCATTTGTCAGAATACCAAATCTGATGCTCATAGACCTTGAACGGGCTCGATTCGGGATAGACCGAGATTATTTTTTTGCGCGTGTAGCTTGATGTCCGCTTGAAAAGCGTATAGCTGTTTGATGTCGCGCACCGGAGGCGCCTGCGCTCTTCCGGCTCAAGCGTCGGAAGAGGGACATAGTGTTTTCGATAAAATTCTATATCTTCGGGCCGAATATAAAATTCTTTTGACGAAAAACGGCACACCTTTTTGAGGCCGCCGCTTCTGTCAAGGCGAATGCTTTTGAAATATTCGTCAAGTGCTTTATCAAATTGTGGAGTCTGGGAAGGCATTGGCGTTTAAGCCAAAACCCTCTAAATGAGGGGTTCTGGCGGGGGTTCATACATACCATTCCCCGCCTCTTGTGGCAAGGCGGCGTTACCCCCATGCTTTCCGCCGAATAGGAGCGATTCTTCCTCCTCTTTGAGCATTTCTGCTACCGCCTCTGCAGACATCGCATACCGCTTTCGGGACGATTCTTTGATGCGTTCGCGGTTTGACGGGTGGGTTGCAGGAAGAACCTTCAGGGTCTCTGCGGAAAATGGGTCATACGTCTCTCCGTCAATCGTTTCCTTTATATAAAACTCCTGCGTCCCGAGATTGATCATGTCTTTTGCCTTAAACACGGGCGTCATCTCGGTTTCCATCTTTGCGGCGTCATCTCCGCCGACGCGAAAGAGTATGATGGTCGCGACATTCCCCAACACAGTATCGAGAACCGCGGGCATCAATTGCCCGGTGTATTGGTGCGCAACCGTAAGATTGAGTCCGTATTTCCTCGCTTCGGAAAAAAGATTCATAAAGGACGCGGTGACGATGTTATGGAACTCATCAACGTAAAAATAAAAATCCGTGCGTCTATCCTCCGGCATTTCGGCTCTCTTCATCCCCGCCTGCTTCATTTTCGTAACAAACATAGAACCGAAGAAACTCGAATTCTCTTCGCCGATTTTTCCTTTCGCGAGATTGATGAGAAGGATTTTTCTTGAATTCATGATGTCCTCAAAATCAATCTTATTTTCCTTCTGCGCGAAAATATTCCGAAGCATGGGCATCGAAAGAAATTGTCCGAGCTTGTTTACCAATGGAATAATTGCGTCCGTATCAAACTTCTCCGACCAATCGGCAAACTCAACCGCGAAAAAGCGCTTTACCATATCATCCGTGATATACTCGATAACCTTTTGCCGGTACGGACGATCGGTAAGCATGGAAATCATCCCCCGCATTGTCGCATCGGGGTAATCGAGAAGCGCAAGCGTCGTGAAGCGGAACACGTGTTCCAAGCGAGGGGTCCAGTTTGCGCCAAACTGACGCTCCATGACCTCGATAAGCCCCTGCGTCATTTGATGCTTCAATTCAGGAGAAACATTTTGAAGCGGGTTAAACGAGATGGGCCATGCGCCATCAGCCGGATCAATAAGAACGACATCGTTGATGCGGTTCTCCGGAATAAAATCGAGAATCGCATCGATCACGTCTCCGTGCGGATCAATGAAGCAAAGCCCCTGGCCATACGCAATGTCTTGGCGCACCAAAAGCTCAAGAAGTTTTGATTTCCCTACGCCTGATTTTCCGAGGATGTATATGTGGCGTCGCCTGTCACGTCGCTTAATTCCAAAAATATATTTTTTGGATTCGAGAGGCGCCTCATAATTCGTCCGCCCGATAAACGAAACATCCTTCGGATCAATCTGCTGGTAGACCGGGAGTTCTGGCGGCGGCGGCGCATACTTATTGAGATGAATTCTGCCCTCCTTTGCCATGATTTAAATACTCTCGGATTGATAACATGCTTCTATCATACGACTTCACTATTGTAGCATGACTCGCAATAGACGATTGAGGGATTTTCCGGCGCGAACGACGTGATGAATTCGTTCTCGCAATGATCGATTCCGTGAGAATGAGAAACTTGATTGCGGTACACCGCATTTTCAGAAGATTCGCCGGCGCACATGCACTTCCGGCTGTAATAGCGCGGAAGATTCCTCATGCTAAAACGCGCCTTATGACGGCATGAAACGCACTCACGCGGAACCGAAATTCCCTGTGCACGCAAAAATTGGAGTTCGGACGCGATAATCCGATACGCGCGGCCGCAAGACGAACATTCGATAATTTCCTGAATGATGGAATCGGGAGTATCTCCGATGGCATCGGGAATGGCGGACGCCTTCATCGTCATCTGGAATTCTTTTATTTCGCTATCGCGCCATGTATACCCTTTTGCGGCCGCTTCTTCTTTTGAAAGCGGAAAAAAGTCGTTCGCTACCGTCTCTTGGTAGGAAAATGGCGAAAATCCTGGTGGGAAAAATTCTCCATACCGATACGTCCGCCCCTCTGCATCAGCATACGGCATCTCTGCCATATGACGGATGATTTTTTCGCGGAGTACCGCATATTCTTCAGGAGTATACTGCTTGTTGAAAATGCAATACGATTTTTTCTTTAGCCCTACGCACCCGAAAAGATTCGATGACGATGCGGAACGCACCGAATATTCAATATCGCTCACCGCGGACCAGCAATCAAGGGAAAATTTAACATTCTTGCATCCGAGCCCGCAGCCGAATGTCTCATACATGAGTTCCACATTATCACCCCAATTGGTATAATCGTACGAATCCTTGACGCCGAGCGAAGCCTCCATGCAAAATTTAAGATTCTCTCCGTCCTCCACGTTATAGCTCGAAAGTACATTCTTGCAATTATGAAGGCAGTCGCCCGACACATTCACATTCTGAACGCCGTGGTAAAATTTTCTCGGATATGCGCGCCAGAATTCGTATGCGCGCCTGCGCGCGATATCAAGCCCCGAATACGAATTCAAATTCATCTTTTGCAGCTCCTCAAAATACGCTTCCTTTGAATAGGGACGGTTGAAAATGTGATACTGCTTGTTCCGAAGATTCACGCACCCGAAGCAATCCGAACACCCGGTGAGATCGCGCGAAAACCAGACGTCCCGCGTCTCGTCGCAATAGAGCGAAAAAAATGTTTTATAGCTTTTATCAATTTCGATTGAATCGTAGCAGAGCTCTGAGTGTTCCGCGGTCGTGATGTCAAATGAATTTTTAGTCCAATACGTGTCGATCAAATACGCGGAATCTTCCGAATCCCCGAGATTAAAACAAAGGTAGCAATTTCTGAGGTTCCCCACGTGCTCCGCATAGTCGGAATTCACAAGATTGAGGACATTTCGCGCTGGCCACGGAACCGAATACATGAGCTCGAGAAACTGCTCGAAAAAAGGACGCGAAAAATCGTAGTCACGGCCGTAGGGCATCGGATCCCATTTATCCGACCACCAGTAGTCATGCTCGTACACTTTCAATCCGGAATCCGGCGGAATCCCAGAAAAAATCTCCTGCCCGCTCGCCGCATCTTTCACGCGATAGAGATTCCGCTCATTCCGAAAAACAAGCCGCCGGATGAGCCGGCACTCCGGACACCACGTTGGCGGAGGGACCTTTATTTTGTCATAGAAAACGAAATCCTCCGGTTCGATGACGAACTCGGCTTTACAATTTTGACAATGGCGGGCCTGCCCTGATCTTGTCGAATGGGTTTCTTGATTCACCAAAGAAGTTATTTAATCGGAAGATTGCCCGACTCGCCGTCATCCCCGAAAATTGAGAGCCCGGCGGGCGGGCCTACGCGCTTCGCCTCCATCCGCTTCATAATGGGTGCGGTAAGCACAAGCTTTGTCGGCAAATGGTAAATCGTCGCGAGCTCCTCAGTATTCAGTGTGATCGTATGGGTGAACGCGCCCCCCTTCAATACATTTTTTACTTTGAAACCAAAACTGAAAAAATGCATTTCGCGAAGCCGCGATATCACAAGCTTTTCATATATGTGGCGCTTCCGAAATCGCTCCCAGATGGCGGCTTGACGCGCCTTGAGGCGCCTTTTCGGAAAAAGATACGGAGGATACCAGAAACTCGAGCGGGTCCACATGTCATAATTATGGCGAAACTTGTTCAGGTTTTCGGTCATATACTGGTTGAACGCTGAAAAAACTCCTCGCTGGCCGAAATTCGTCGTGTATACTGAATCGGGAGCGATATAAAGATACCTGATTACCACATCAAATCCGGGTTTTGAAAGATTCCTCTCAATCGCCTTTAGGGTGTCGATGTCACCGGGCGAACGATCGGTCATCACGAATTTCCCGGACGTAGTCTCAAATTCTGTTTTCGCCCGCTCCTTCAATTCCTGAACGAGTTTGGCGCCCGAATCGCGCCATGAGTCATCGATAAGCGGCCGCGCAATAACCTGAACCCAAATATCCTCCGACTTTCCAATCTTTGCCATAACCTCCATGAGCCCCGCCACGGGATCGAGTTTCGATTCATCTTCCGGAGTTTCAAAATCGTAATAGGTGCGTATCGGGTATGCATCTGGTTTTGCGAGCAAAAGCTCATTCCCGAAAAATCGATATTTTTTCGCAAAAAGCTCGTCAACTGATTTTGGAAATCGCTTTATATAGTCTTCCCGCACGTCAGAAATCTCGACATCCGGATATGACGCATAGAACGCGGCCTCAACGATATTCCGATGCCGCGTGGGAATGCGTATGAAAAAATGAATCTCGCCGCCGAAACTTGCGACCTCAAACGAAAACCATAGCGGCACCTCGCCCTGCCACCATTTTTCCTCGACGTTTGACGCGGAATTGCGAAGCGCGTGAATCTGAGTAAAAATTTGCTCCATCGCGCGAGGACTTCGTTCAAGCTCCCGAGGAACCCGTATCTCAAGAAGCACCGGATTAAGCGCGGTTTTTTTATAATGCTCCTGAATGTAGGAAAGCCAGAGGAACGGAAGAAGAAGTACAAGCCCGATAAAAAGGTAGAGCCACCAAATCGAAATCATCCAGGGCATCACTTGCTCAAAAAACCGCGACCCTATTTCAAAAAATTCCATAGAACAGAAATCAAAACCTGATACCTATTCTCAGTATACGGCGAAACATTCGGCAATAAAAGAAGGCGGGGGAAACAAAAAACCCGCCAACTACGATTTGACGGGCGGAGATTATACAAGGGTATACGTGCCGTTGTCGAGCCGCTTGAAAAGCGACTTGTTCTGCAAATTGAGAAACACGGTCGGCGGCTTTACAAGTCGCTTCTGCAAGACAAGTTCAATTATCTGCTCTTTTGAAAGCGGCTTGTCTGACTCTTTCAGTGCGGAAATAATGACATCCCGGACAACCCCCGGTTCATATCCCCATTCCCGAAGCGCGTAAAACCCGCGCCCCACAAGCACAAACCGGGAATCCTTGATAAGCTCGTTGTGAACGGTCTGGGGATGGGCTCTGCGCTGAGACCATGCCGCTTCTGTTATTGCCCCCGCAACATCGGTAAAATGCATTGGCTTCCCCGCGCGCGCGAGCGCGACATACGCCTTATCTCGGACTCCTCGGGGACGGATCGCAGCCCATGACGAAAGACCATATTCTCCGTATGGGTTTTTCTTTATCATCTTTGACGACGCAAGAAACGTCTCAATCATCTGATCCGATATCGTCCCGCCTTGCTCCTTCTCCCCGATCCGCGAAACAAGACCATGGAGGTCATGCTCTGAAAGCGGTTTCTCATGCGCTTTAAGCTCCTTTTGGACCCCGGAGAGTATTCGCGCCACTCCGCCTGCCCGCTTCTCGTCGACAGTCCACAAACGATGATGGTTATCAGATTCAGGAACGAGCGAAAATTGGCTTCCCACATCGAGCAAAAACAGTATGGAAGGGCGAGACGCCGAATCCCCCAAGGTTTGGATAAGATGATCCTCTGTTATGACGCCTCCATAGGAAGCGATATGCGCCGCAAGCGCATTCGTCACCGGAGCGACCTCTCGAAGCGACTCTTCGCGAGAAAGATGCCGAAACGCGTCAGCTTCAATCTGCCGGACGCGCTCCCGTGTAATCTTGTATTCTTTCCCTATCGCCTCAAGCGTCTTTCTCTTCCCTCCCCGAAGTCCAAAACGCTTCTCAACAACATCGCGCATCCGTTTTGACGGAAGTTTTTGGAGAAGGATTTTTACCGCTTCAGCCGGCGGCATCGGCATATTGCTTTGGTTCATTTTTATCAAAAACCCCTTCCCGGCGGCAATTCAATAGAGCCAGTGCCGGAGCGGGGTCTACAATCAAATTTCGATATTACTATATATGAAAAACCGGATGAAATTATCCTAGCACACCGCACTTATTTTGTCAAAAAATGCCTGAATTTCTACTGCTTTCGCTTCCCGGACCACGACTCCCAAATAACGAGGAGCGGGCTTGCCACGAATATCGAAGAGTATGTCCCGAATGTAATCCCAATGATAAGGGCTATCGCGAAATATCTGACAGATTCCCCCCCGAATAGCGCGATCGCAACAAGCGCAAGAAGGATGGTAACCGACGTATTGACCGAGCGGGCGATTGTTTCGTTCACGCTTTGATTCACCGTGTGAGCAAATGTCTCATTTCCTTTACCTTTCAATTTATACAAATTTTCCCTCGTTCTGTCAAATACTACAATCGTATCGTGTACGGAAAATCCCATAATGGTCAAGAGCGCGGTGATAAAGAGCGCATCGATAGAAACGCCATAAAACTTTCCGAGAACCGCGAACACGCCAGTCGGAATGATTATATCGTGTACAAGAGCAAACACCGCAACGACGCCATACTTCCAAGACGAAACAGGCTCTGATACGTGCCGAAACGCCCACGCGATATAAAGGATGATTGCGGCAACCGCAATCGAGAGCGCGATAAAGGCATTTCTCCTAAGCTCACTCCCAATCGTGGGGCCGATTGAATCAAATCGCTTTTCAATAATTTCCCCGCCCCCGTCGCGCCGCAATTCGCCGAGAATGTTTTGATGTGTATCCTCGGCGACTGCCCCGAATCGGATGAGCATGCCGCGCTCGCCGGTTTCCTGGACCGCAACGCTCCCGACATTAAACGACTCGACGATTGCCGCGGCGCGCGCCGCCTGCGGCACATCCTTTGGAAATTCAATCTCAAGAATCGAACCCCCGGTAAAATCAATGCCGAGATGCAGACCGTACACCAAAAGTGCGCCGATGCTCAATACTACAAGCGCTGCCGAGAACCCGAGAAAGTAATACTTTTTTCCGATGATATCAATCATGTGCGTGGCTCGCGCGAAAACCCGCTCGAAAATAATACGTGTATCCGCTCAACCGGCGTTCCCGCAAGCGAAAAAAGAAACGCCTTTGTAATCCAAATGGCGGAGAGCATGGACGCTAAAATCCCGATTGCAAGCGTAAGCGCAAACCCCTGTATAATGGAAGACCCGAACCAATAAAGAATTGCGCATATGATAAGACTCGTAATATTTGAATCGCGGATCGATGACCACGCGCGGCGAAACCCTTCCTGGGCGGCGTCGCGAAACGGCGCCCCGCGCTTCAGCTCTTCTTTCAGCCGCTCAAAGATAAGAACGTTTGCGTCTACCGCCATGCCGATAGACAAAATAAACCCTGCGATGCCTGCGACAGTGAGCGTCACGGGGATCAGCCGAAACACCAAAAGAACAAGCGATATATAGAAAAGAAGAGCGCATACTGCCAAAACGCCGGGAAGCCGATACCAAAGAATCATGAAAAGTGCGACCGCAAAAAATCCATAGAGGCCGGCGGCAAGGCTCCGATCAAGCGATTCCTTCCCAAGCGAGGGCCCGATGGTCTGCTGGGAAATAAGGGAAATCGGGACCGGAAGCGCCCCTGCGTTAAAGCGGCCAACAAGCGCTTTTGCTCCTTCGGGAGTGAAGTTCCCGGTGATCTGGGCTTTGCCCCCTGTGATTTCCTCTTGTACGACGGGCGCAGAAATCGGCGCGCCGTCGAGATACACCGCAAGCCGCTTTCCAACATTTTCTTTTGTAATCTCGGCAAAAAGTTTTGCTCCTTCATCCGTAAGCTCAAGCGCGATTGATGGATTCAATGAAATCCCCGATGAAGAGCCGAAATCAACCTGTGCGCCCTTCAAGTGCTTTCCGGTGAGCCCCGTCCTCTCAAAACAAGGATCGACTCCGAATTGAAACATAAATCCGAGAAGCGCTTCGAGATTAATCGCCCCGCAAAGAGTCTCCGCATTCACTTCCTTTGTTTCATCCCCAAGCGCGCGTGAAATAATCGCATCGGCGTCTTCCTGCGTCCGCTCACGCTTGAATTCAAGAAACGGAGTTTCTCCGATCATGCGAATCGCTTCCGACACATCTGATATGCCGGCAAGCTCGACGATGAGCCGGCGCTCATCGCCCGCGCGCTCGATCTGCACAACGGGTTCCGCAACGCCGAAAAGGTTCACTCGCCTCTCGATAACATCCCGCAACGAATCCATTGCGGCTCCTCCGTCGCCCGCAGGAACGCTTGAAAGATCGGCACGGTACACAAGATGCGTCCCGCCTTGAATATCAAGCCCGAAGCGGAACGGAAAAAAACCGGATGGAATCTGAAAAAATGGCGTTATCGCTCCGAGCGCCTTATTCGTATAGTTCGGAAGATGAAACGCTCCGATTGCGATGCCTAAAACAAAAATAGCGATCGCAAATGATCGCACAAACCACGGCCTGGTTTTTTCCTCAATCTTCCGAGTTGCCATGAAAAAGAAGATACCAGATATATGGAAAATACGCAAGTTTAGATTTGAGAAAAAGTTGACATGAGGTTATATATCATGATATAATATATAAAATTTCGTTCCCACACACAAAAGGAGGACCGACATGGACCAGAAGTTCAGATCTCAGACGAAGCTGTGGCTCGCGCTCGCCGCATTCGTTTTCGCGGCAGGCGTCCTCGTCGGGTACGGATTGCGGACCCCGATCACCGCATTCCTCGATCTTCTCGACGGGGAGGCGATTGAGGCAAGAAAGGACCTTGCAGTAGTCGAGAAGGAAGTCAGGAAGAGGGTCGTTGTCCCCGATCCTAACCGGATCCAAAGACCATAACCACCAGCGGGTCCTCCGGGACCCGCTGTACAATTTCAGGAAAAATTCCTGTATATCTCATTCACCTTTGCCGCCACGATAAAGTCATTTCCCGAGAGCCCATTGATCGCGTGCGTGGTAAGCGCAATACGAACATGATTCCACCCGTGAATGAGGATATCCGGATGATGCCCTTCTTTTTCTGCCAAATCCGCAACTTCGTTTACAAACGCTACAGCCTTTTTGAAATCCATAAATGAAAATTCGCGCCCGACTGCCATATCGCGTTCAAAATTCCACCCGGGAATCTGCGGCATCATCATCTCCGCTTGTTTTTGGGTAAGAGGCAGTTCCCCGCCTTCGCATGGCACGCATTTTTTTGAAAGCAAATCATCCATAAACCAGCTATTTAAAACGATAACTGCGTGATGCGCCCCATCGCACCGTCCTTTTCTTTCGGTGTCGCCTGAGATTTTTGGATAGCCTCACGAAGAAGTGCGATCGTCCGATCATACGTCTTGCGGTCAACAGGATAGGGCGTCCCGTCTTTTCCACCGTGGGCAAAAGAATAGCGCGCGGGGTCTTTGTACGACGGCCTTGCGCCATAAATAATCTCCGCAACAAGCGCAAGGGCGCGTATTGTTTTAGCGCCGACCCCCTCGGTTGCAAGAAGCGATTCGTAGTTTTTCGGCTTTTCATAGGCAAGTTTTTGCAGAATCTTTTCAAGATATTTCGAATACCAGAAATTTTCTTCAACAACGGGGTGATACCGAAATTCATGAGGCGAAAGCTCAAGAAGCGTCAGCTGTCCCGATCCATGCCGCACAGACGCCATCCGAGACACCGGCGTCGAATGCCTTCGCAAAATCTCAATATCCTTTTTTATTGCCGGGAAACTCGCTTGCACGAGCTCTGTAGAAACATTTCTCGCATTATCGCTTTCTCCCGCCACAAGATTCAGCACAGATGCATTGAATGCCTCCGATGAAATTCCGGAATGCGGCTCGCGCACAAGATCGTGAACGCTCTCGGAATACCAATGGTACCGCCGTGCGGTCGAAGTTCTTTCATTCATACCCTGCTGGACGACAGCCCACGCCCCATTCCGAGAAAAGAAAAAACTATGATGATAGAGCTGATATCCGTCCTGCACAAGCGCGGAATCCACTTTTGCGGCCATTCGAGAATTATATGAAAGATTGGCGGTATCTCCTTCGGCCAAACCAAGGCGATTCCCCCATTCATAAATTTGATCTGGGGTTTTCCGCGACGTCTTCCCTTTTCCCCCGCAAATAAATACTCCGAGCCGTTCCTCTTCCCCGCGGATGGATTCTTTCAAAGCCGCGGTTAAAATAGTCGTAAGCCCGGAAGCATTCCAGTCAAATGCCAACACAGTTCCCAGTGACTGGAACCACACGGGATCAGAAATCCGCTTGATAAACTCGTCGGGCCCGAATTCGTCGATCAGGACTTCATTAATGCTTCTTCCAAGCCGCACCATCCTATCAAAAAGCCATTTCGGGCACTTCCCCGTATCAAGAGTAAATGTGGCTACTCCGCGATGCATACCCCCAGTATACACCCTCTTATTCAGTCGAAAAACGGGTTAAAAGACCATTTCGCAAAACATACCGATATGAACGATGCAAAAAGAAAAAAGATGCGATCACAAATAGAAACGCCAAGAGAAACCCAAGAATAAGGTTCTGCCAATCGACTCTGCTAGTGAATACAGCGGCGCGCATTCCTTCAAATACGTGGGATGAAGGCAAAATAAACGCGATATATTGAAGCGCTTTCGGCAACGTCGCAACCGGATAAAACACTCCGGAAAACGGAGGAATAAGCGCGGGGATGGACCAGGCAAGAATCTCTGAGGACGGCCCAAAGCGCAAAATCATCGCGGTCGTAAAGATGCCAAGACCGAGTCCGAACAAAAACAAAATCGCTACAAATGGAATCATGAGAAACCCGAATTGAAATATATTATAGGAAAACAGAAGCCACGCAACCGCAGTCATTATTGCGAGAGAAAAAAATGCGCTTGTCGTACCAACGACCACAAGCCCGCTCATATACTCTCTGATGCTCAAAGGGGACGCAAGAAGACTCATGAGGTTGCGCGCCCATACATCCTCAAGAAATGAAACACCGACCCCCTGCTGTACGCGCATAAGAAAATTCCACAAAACCACGGTCCCGATAAGAACCGTGATACCGCTCAAGCGGTCTTGTCCCACCTTGTGGAGATACACCGTTAAAAATCCCCACAGCAAAAGATCGAGAAGCGCCCAATAAAAAATACCAAGGAGGCGATGAATGCTCCGCCTGATAAGAAGAACTTGACGAAGAAATATTGCGTATATCCGTATCATTTTATTGGAGCGCCAGTGGCTCCCTCGCAACTGCTATGAATAATTCTTCAAGGTTTTTCTTTCCGTGCTCTTGCGGGAGCGTCCGGGGATTGCCGTCAAGAAGAATCTTCCCGTGAGAGATAAAAAGCACGCGATCGCATACTTCTTCAATTTCATTCATGTTGTGCGAGGTCCACACGATTCCGACGCCCGAGCGCTCTTCCTGGTACGCTTTAATTTTTTTGCGCATGATATCCGCGCTTGAGGGGTCGAGTGACGCCGTCGGCTCGTCAAGAAGCAGAAGTTCGGGCTCGTTCAGAAGCGCTTTTGCGAGATTTACGCGCGAGAGCTCTCCGGAAGATAACACGCCGGTTTTGGTATCCGCGTAGCGCTCAAGGTCAAACTCATGCAAAAGCTCTTTCACTCGTTCCCGCGGATGCGAAACCGCATACAACAGGGAAAAAATATAAAGATTTTGCGAAACAGTAAGATTCCCGGGTAAAAACGTATAGGTCGCCGTAAAATTCATCCGAGAAAGAATCTCTGTACGGCTCCGAGCAAGCGACTTCCCGAAAATATCGATTTCCCCAGATGTCGGCTCAAGCACCCCCAAAATCATTGATATCGTCGACGTCTTCCCGGCGCCATTCGGACCCAAGAGCCCCACGGTCTCGTCTTTTTTTATGGAAAACGAAATATCGCGGACCGCTTCGAGTCCGTCTTTATACATCTTCGACAAATGGCGTACTTCAAGAATGTATTCCGGCATTTCTATATTCCCCGAAACATGCAGTACTCGCACTTTTCGTGGGACTTCGGACTGGGGCCGGTTGCGATTTTGTGCACTTCCTCAAGCACGGAAAGCGCACGCGACGGAGATACATCCATTTTTACGAGTTCTGATTTGAAATTTGCGTTGCCGATTCCATACGACTGCGGCCAGAAAAAGAGAAGATATGCATGCGTACTGACTTCAAATCCGTTTTTCTTGAATAAAAGCGCATAAAGATCAAGCTGGGTCCGATAGTGTTCGTGCGTATCTTCTTTCGTCGGGTACCCGCGCGTTTTGAAATCAAACGGAATGAGTTTTCCGTCGGGCGCCACCAAAAGCTCATCAATCGCGCCCGCAACCTCGATATCCATTTCCGGGAATGACGCGCGAATCCCCCCGCGGCCAAAGTTAAACTCGCGCCACGCATTCAGTTTTTTCCTGTCATCGAAAAGACGGGCATCGATTTTCCCTTCGATTTCCGGAGGAAGCGCATCCCCTCCCCTATATTCATCGAAATAATTTTTAAATACGTTATCCATGCCGTCGGGGAGCGACGGATAAATGCCGCGCGGGCGCTTTACGCTTTCGTTCATCTGAAGCCATAAGCACCGATGGCACTCAAGAAGCGAACTTATTCCTGATGGCGAAACTTTAATCATGGTTTATTTCTCTCCCCACATTACGAAATACGGAGGGAAATTCCGAACCTCAACGCTGAATTTTGCTTTTTTGAAATACCGGCGAATCAAAGGAAAAACCAAGAGCGAAAACTGGCACGTAACGAACCGCCCGCCCGGACGGATCATTCGGAATGTTCGTTCGATCAGGATAGCGCGCTCGCGCGCATTCAAAAAAGAAAACGGAATCGTGGAAACGACCGCATCAACTGAATCCGCTTTTTCGTCGGTAAAGCGTTTTGTCCAATCTAAGACATCGCCCAATACCGGCTCAAACCGCACATCCTTGATTTTCCCGAGCGCATGGAAAAGATCTTCATTAAGCTCAATTGCAATAAGCTTCCCGTCATCCGGAAGAACGCGAAGAATACGGCGCGTTATCACGCCTGTTCCTGGCCCGTATTCAACCAGTGCCCGAGTATCTTCCGGCAAAAGCTCGGCCACTCGGTCAACCGCCCACGACGAGCTTTCGGAAATGGCCGCGACCTTGTGGTCTTTCAAAGCGATTTTTAAAAAATTGAGTGTGTTCATCCCGTTAGAAGTCTAGTTTGCTTACACATAAAACGAAATTCAAGCTTAATTACTTCTATTTGCCCCGATAGAAAATTTTGACCCGCACTTCTAATGAGATTCATACGCGCTATGAAAAAAGTATGCCGCGGACCTCTTTTAATATCGTCTGCGGAATTGGATCTCGCGCGGGGCTTTTGCCAGGATAGCGCCACGCAGTGATTATTTTTATCCGTTTCTGCCCGCCAGCGAGCCGAGGGGCGGTCGAGGAAATATGTTTTTGAGACAATTGAGAGCGAAGTTTGCTTGGTCCCGGCGCGCCGGGAAACTTCGCGCGACTATTAGCGAGTTCTGCCGCAGGAGCAGAACGAGCGTGTCTCGAAAACATATTACCGAGGGAACCGCCCTCGCGAGCCAACACATACATGACCCAAATCTCCGAATAGTTCTTCCCCTCCGCGGGCTGCATCGCGGCAATTCCGCTTTCCAATACGCCTTCTTCAATCCGCGCGGGATGGCGCATTACGCGCTTTATGCGCGATTCGGTAAGACGATAATGCCCCATCTTCATCCGGGCATGCGTTGTCCAAAGATATTTATCAGCAATATTCCGATGGTCCCGGAAAGCCATATCTTATCTTATCGAATAAGAAAGCACTAAGCAACCTTGCTTAAAATAACACCGTATGGAATACTTTCCGCACGAACCTTGAGAAGGAGGCAATATGCCAATACAGGGGGATTCCCCTCTTCCACCAAACATATACGTATCAACACACCCTGATTTTCCTTTTCAGCCATCATTCTTAGTTCCTTCCTTTACCGACACCTATGATACACTTGATATCAGGGATATCGAGATACATATCAACTTCCGGCGTTGGTA
>MHQD01000043.1:6691-7815 GCA_001822215.1 Candidatus Sungbacteria bacterium RIFCSPHIGHO2_01_FULL_50_25 | reverse complement strand
TTGGAAGGATGGGACAGGGTCAGAAGCACCAATTACCAATAATGGTGCTTTAGAGATTGGTAGAACCTCTCTCCCCGAATACTTCCCCGGCTCCATTGACGAAGTCCGCATCTATAACCGCGCGTTGTCGGCAGAAGAAATCAAACGTCTCTATCGCCAAACCAGTCCGCAATTTAACGCCTCGCAAGCCAACAAACTCCGCCAAGGCCTTGTCGGAATGTGGACCTTTGACGGGAATGATATGTCGGGGAATACCGCGATTGATCGGTCGGGGAATGGGAATAATGGCACCCTCACCAACGGCCCAGCTCCCGCCATCGGCAAAATCGGCCAGGCCTTAAATTTTGATGGGAGTAATGATTATGTCGGGATTGCCAATGCCGTGAATACTTCTATTACCTCGGTATCCGCATGGGTGAAAGTGCCGCCGAATACGAGCAGCATAACCGGTCGTTTGTTTCACCGGAATCAGACCAACGATTTTATATTGGCAGTGGATGGAGATGCCACCGCTAACCCACGAGCGGTTAGTGTTGGTATTACAGGAAGTATTGACAGAAGGACATCGGCAAACGTCCTTATGACAGATGTCTGGCATCATGTAGTTGCCACTTATAATAATAGCGGCGCGAGTAGCGGTATAAATATCTACGTCGATGGCGTTAATCAATCTCTTACTGACGTTGCCGCTTTTGCTTTTGGCGACACGCAGACAACGATTGGGTCGGATATTGTGTCGGGCGCTCCCACACGATTGTTCATCGGCCTCATCGACGAAGTCCGCGTCTACAACCGCGCGCTCACCGAAGCTGAAATCCGCCAACTATACAAAGCCGGATCGAGTTTTCACCCGAACGTAACCAATAAATCAACTATCCGCGACGGCCTTGTTGGCCACTGGACCTTTGACGGCGCCGACATGGGCACAACCTCTGCCCGCGACGCCTCCGGCAACGCCAACACCGGCTGGCTCATAAACGGCGTGAAAAAAGTAATCGGCCGCATCGGCCAAGCGCTTAGTTTTGATGGAACGAATGACAATGTTAATGTCGGCGATATAAACGCGACCGACGGAGCAACTTATTTAACCGTATCGGCGTGGGTGAAACAGAATATATCAGGCA
>MHQD01000043.1:0-6681 GCA_001822215.1 Candidatus Sungbacteria bacterium RIFCSPHIGHO2_01_FULL_50_25 | reverse complement strand
ACTTATTTAACCGTATCGGCGTGGGTGAAACAGAATATATCAGGCAACAGTCCAAGAATTATATCGAAATCCGACAGTGACGGTAAGGTATATTCATGGCAATTAGAGACTGTCGGTACCGACGATTTTGCTTTCCAATTAGATGGCTCAAATTACGGCTACAGTATCGGTAATCTTCATAACCTTAATTCATGGGAACATGTGGTAGCGGTTTTTGACGGTACGCAGAGCGGAAATGCGGCCAGACTAAAAATTTATTTGAATGCCGTCCAGCAGCCTATGTCGTATGTCGGAACTATTCCGGCCGCAACTACGAATACCGCGAATGTGATAAGAATAGGAGTGTCAGTCGATCTCGAAGTAGGCCGATTTTGGAACGGCCTCATTGACGAAGTCCGCGTATATAACAGGGCTTTGACGCCGGATGAGATTAAGCGTTTGTATAATATGGGACTGTAACGAATTATCAATTTTCAATGACCAATTTCCAATGAGTGTCATAATGAAGCAAAAAAATGAAGAAACCAAAAATCCCGCAGAGCGGGAACTTCGGGAATTAAACAAAATGAGTTATTTACGCTTGAGAAATTTTAATAAGTCCTCCCTTCGAAATCCGGTCTCGCGGAGTATCGCAAAAAGTGTTCCCTTCGGAAGGTCTTTTGGATGGCGCGGGACTACGGCACGCCTTTTTGTTGCAGGATTCAGAAAAACAAAATGGCTTCCCGTCGCATGGTCTTCGATGAAGCCGCTCGCGCGGAGAAACGCGATAACAGTCCTGGACGTAATACTAGGAAGCCGGGGCATGAGCAAGATCGAGCGTCGCAAAGAAGGTTTCGGTATCAGTTGGAATCGGCTCGCGATGCTTTTTCAGGCTTTCAATGTATGCCTTGATAGCATCAGCCGCCATTATTTTTGCTTCGCGGAGCGTGCGTCCGTATGTAACGCATCCAGCGAGAGACGGGACGATGACCGTGTATCCTCCCTCCGGTTCCGGGCGGAGGATTATATAATAATGAGAAAGTTTTGTTTTCATGGTGGCACAATTATAGCATCATGTTTTTTACCGGTCAACCGCGCGCCTCACCCCCCGCTTTACCCCGTTAGAGATATAACGTGTTTTTAATGACCCGTAACAAGAAATAGGAATGATAGAAAGGGAAAAGGGTAAGACATCTATTTCATCTGCATCTCTAACGGGGCGAGTCAAACGCCTCTACAACATGGGAAGGTAACGAATTATCAATTATCAAACATTATGATTACTGACTATCTAAAATTAATTCAGGAATGGTGCCGATTAAAAATTTCCTTGTGGGACAACGAAAGGAAGATCGTTTTTAAGCAGGGAGATATATGGTGGTGCAGCTTGGGAATGAATTTAGGAGAGGAGATGTTTGGGAAAGGAGCTAAATTTACACGGCCAATTTTAATATTTCAGAAATTCACCGGCAACTCGTTTTTAGGATTGCCTATGACCAAACAAGAAAAACAAGGCAGTTGGTATGTAGAAATTACTATACATAAGGAAAAACGTTGGGTTATGCTAAATCAAGCACGAATTCTTGATAAGAAGCGGCTCACCAATAGAATTGGGACGCTTGATAACGATGATTTTAAGAAAGTTAAAGAAAGATTCTTAGAGTTCTATGGCTCGTAAACCCCGTTAGAAACTTCGTGCTGTTCTTGGATACACCAAAGGAAAAGCCGCAAGACGGATTCGTCTTACGTTCTCGGTTCAGCAAAGTACTTGTATGAGTTTCTAACGGGGTAAAAAGTCGTCACCCCGCCTTTTGAGGGGCGGGGATCAGTGGGGAAATCCCAAATTGTATCTTCAGTATATATGAAAATGGATATGCTTGTCAAGTGCTCATTTGTGGGCAATTTCAACGGCCTCACCCCGTTAGAAGCAAGTCGCCAAAGGCGACTGCCGTACCGTTGGTGCGGGCTTCTAACGGGGCAAGCGACGTCCGCCTCTATAACATGGGCCGATAATTAGGTAAAAGTTAAAAATGAAAAGTTAAAAGTTGATAATGAAAATACATCGGAAACGAACTTGGAAACCCCGTTTCCAAGCGGGGTCTGAAGGGGGATTCTGGTGCGCATTGATTCCGGTACGCATTGAAAGTTTATGGAAATATGGTGTAACAATCCACAATTGATTATTGGTAAAGGTCGGATATAATTAAAGGATATTTTGATCTGTTCATATTTAAAAGTTTAATAAATTAATTAATTATCACTATGGATAATCAGACAATATCTATGCAAAACGTCAATACTTCCGGCGTTGGCGGGATGATGAAAAATCTCGTGGGAATGCAGGGGAATCTTGACGCAGTTGCAAAATACTTATTATTCGCTATTGCGGCGCTCTTGCCGCTCTGGTTTTTGCCGATGCAGATCGGAACCGAATTCGGCCGTGAAGCCTCATTCGGCATCCTTATCATCGCGGCGGGAGTGGTATGGCTTCTCTCGGTGCTCACGTCGGGCGAGATCCGGTTTCAGCACTCGATTCTGTTGTGGCTTGGCGCGGCACTCCTTCTTATCTGGGGTCTCTCGACTGCGTTTTCAGTTTCGTGGTCAACATCGCTCATTTTCAGCGACGCGATATCTGAAAAAATCTCAACGCTTCTTTTGGGGCTTCTCTTGATGGTGCTTTTGGGCGGATCGCTTCGCTCGCGAGGGGACGCTGTTATGTTTCTTGTTATTCTTGTTGTTGCGGGAGGGGTGGGTGCACTATTTACCGCAATACAGCTTCTCACCGATACTGTCCCGTGGAAGTGGTTCGCTGATTTTGCAAGCGACAAGAACTTCAATGTTGTCGGGACAATGAACGGGCTCATGCTTTTTTATTCAGCGCTTCTTGCGACGGCGATCGGGATGATTGTTTCGCTGAAGCTCGCCGAATGGAAAGCATGGATTCGCATCGCGCTTTATCTCTCGACCGCACTTCTTGCCGTGTGCATTCTTCTTATCAATTACAGCTATTCCTGGATGGTACTCGCCGGAGTTGCGATCGTTTTGTTCGGGCTTACATTCCGGAGCGTGCGCGAAACGCGCGCGGCGATGGGGAACGAAGCGCGCGGCCTTGATTGGCGATATCTTTTTGCTATTGTTCTTTTGGTTGTTTCGATCTTCATGTATATGTTCCAGCCCGTCGTGAAGCAGTTGAATCTTCCGGCTGAAGTTTCTCCCGCAATGAAGACGACATTGAATATCGGCCGCGCGGTCATGAACGAGGGCGGGAGCAATGCCCTTTTGGGTTCCGGCCCTGCGACATTCGGTTTTGACTGGCTGAAATACAAAGATCCGCAGGTGAATCAAACCGTCTTTTGGGGTGTTAGGTTTAACCAAGGATTTTCATGGGTTTCAACGCTTCTTCCGACCGTAGGCGTTCTTGGCGTTATCGGCATTATCCTTTTCTTTGCGGCTGCGCTATTCACGTTTTCGCGCGCGGTTGCGGCAAAGCGGGAAGGGCATGACGAATGGGCCGCGCTTGGCGTGGGGCCCCTTGCAGGGTTTGCCGCGGTTGTGATCGCCGCATTTCTCTATCCCGCGAATTTCTCTTTGGTTATTCTTCTATTCCTCTTGGCGGGGGCGCTTTCATATATTCTTTCCGATAAAAGGCACGGAGAGCGAGGGGGAGGAATTAGCTCGATGGTGTGGGATTTTTCCGAGCGGCACGTGAGATTTGATTCGCAATGGGCGGTATTCATTTCTTCTCTTGTCGCGATTTTTCTCTTGTCGCTTGGAATTGCCGGCGCGTATTTTGAGCTGAATCGCGTCCGCGCGGCGTCGTCCGCCCAGGAAGGGGTTCTCGCACTGAATGGGGGGAAATTTGACGATGCGGTTCTGAAATTGCGCGAGGCGCTCGCGGCAGAGCCGAAAAACATAAACTATGCAAATGCGCTTGTGCAGGTCCAGGTTCAGCGAGTGTCTAATCTTATCCAGCGCGCGGCAAAAGGCGAGAATGTTCAGGCGGAATTCCAGCAGGAAGTAAATTCTGCAAATATTGCAATCGACGGGGCGATCCAGATGATGCCGCTTGAGCCGAATCTCTATCGCACGAAAGGCGCGCTCTATGAGCTTATCATTCCGTTTATTCCCGGGACTGAGATAATTTCGCTTGACGCATATCGGCAGGCGATTGCGGCCGGCCCCCTGAATCCCGCGGCGCATGTTGATTTCGCACGCGCGGGGCTTACGTTTGCGGATAATGTTCAATTGCGAATTGCGCAGGTCGCGCCCCAGGATCGCGAAGCGGTGATAAAATCGCGCGAGACGATACTTCAAGAAGTAAAGACGGTTCTTGAAAGAGCCGCCCAGATAAAGCCGGATTTTGCCGCGGCGCATTTTCTCCTTTCGCAAGCGGCGATTCGGCTCGGCGATTTGAAGACCGCAGTTCAGTCGACAGAGAACGCAAAACTGACGGCGCCATTCGATATCGGCGTTGCGTTTCAATTGGGGCTCCTCTATTACCAGTCCGGGAATCTTGACGGCGCGCAGGGAGAGTTCGAGCGGGCGGTGGCACTCAACGCAAACTATTCGAACGCCCGATATTTCCTCGGACTTATTTATGATAGGAAAGGCCGCAAAGCCGATGCGATAAGCGAATTTGAGAAGATCGAAGCGCTGAATCAGGACAATCAGGAGGTCAAATCAATCCTTACGAACCTTCGCGCAGGAAGAGGCGCGTTGGAGAATATCGTTCCTCCCGGCACGCCGCCTGAAAAGAGGAAAGAGCCTCCAGTGGAAGGCGCAGGGAGATAATGGGGTGAATTTTCTCAACGGGACAATATATTCGATAAACGCCGCGGCTCTTTTGATCGGAGCCGCGGGTTTATTGTCCCGCATATTGGGCGTATTCCGGGATCGTCTGCTTGCGTCTGAATTCGGCGCATCGCGCGAGCTCGATATCTACTACGCCGCGTTTCAGATTCCTGATTTGCTCCATACGGTATTTCTTCTCGGCGCCGCGGCCGCGGCAATCATCCCCATTCTTCTTGATCTGCGGGGGAAAAACGAGTCGGACGCTCGGGAATTTCTTGCAGGGCTCATACTCGTTTTTTCTTCTGCGAGCGTCATTCTCTCGGGGATCGCGTTCGTTGCGATGCCGTATATAGTCGGATTGATTGCGCCCGGGTTTTCCGCGTCTGAACATGAATTTTTAGTGCGGCTTTCGCGGATCATGCTGTTGAGTCCGTTATTTTTAGGGCTTTCGAGCGTTCTTTCGTCAGCAATTCAGTCGGCCCGGCTTTTCGGGATCTATGCGCTCACCGGGATTTTCTACAACATCGGCATTATCGCCGGGATCTTTTTTTTCCTGCCGGCCTTCGGACTTCCCGGACTTGCGCTCGGCGTTTCTCTCGGAGCGTTCCTCCATTTCGCAATTCAAATTCCTTCTTTTTACCGGCTCGGCTTCCGGTTCCCGTCGTTTCGGGACATCCGGTCTTTTTCGCTGCGAGTATTGTCGCAAGGGCCGTTTCGGCGCGTGTATCTTCTTTCACTCCCGCGGGTGCTTACGCTTTCGCTTTGGCAGTTGACGTTCGTCGCTTTTGTCGCAATCGCGTCAACGCTCTTGTCGGGATCCATCGCCGTTCTTCAGTTTGCCTATAATCTTCAATATATTCCCGTGGGAGTTTTCGGATTAAGCTTTGCGGTTGCGACGTTTCCGCGGCTCTGCGAATACGCGGCGGCTCGCGACAGCGAAAAATGGACGGCAGTATTTTCCGGATCGGTAAGAACCATCTTTTTTTGGGTGACGCCGATCGCGGTTTTATTTTATGTCCTTCGGGCGCAGATCGTGCGGGTTGCGCTCGGTGGCGGAAAATTCGATTGGGGCGATACGATTCTTACCGCGGCGGTGTTCGGCGTGTTTTCACTCGCAATTGTCGCTGAATCGCTTGTTCCGCTCCTGGTCCGCGCATACTACTCGGTCGGGAATACGAAGACCCCGCTTTTTGTCGCGTGCGCGACGTCCGCGTTTACCATCGTATCCGCCATCGGTCTTATAAAATTATTCGAGTACGGGCCGGAATCCTTCTTTGATTTTTTTCGACACTTTTTAAAAGTCGGAAGCGCGGATGGCATCGCGATTATCGGCATTTCGTGGGCGTTTGCGATCGGCGGGATGATGCAGATGACGTTTCTTTTTTTCTTTTTGGCGTCTCACGCAGCGCGTGAATTTGCGCATGATGTTAGGTTGGTTATTCCGTGGAGCGAGTTTTTTCGCATCGCATGGGTGTCGCTTCTTGCGGGCATTGCGGCGTTCGGAACGCTCCGGACGGTAAATATTTTTATCTCGCTCGATACGTTTGCGGGAGTATTTATTCAAGGCGCTGCATCGTTTGCGGCTGGCGCAATCATCTACGGAGGCGTATTGTATTTTCTGGGCAATCAGGAGGTTCTCGAGCTTGTGGGGACCGTCGGGCGCCGGATATTTCGCAGGGATATTCTGCCTCAGGAGCTTGACGGAACAACCCCTGAGCCGCAATAGCGCATTTATTCTGTTTTATGCATAGAGAAAAAGAGCGCATATGGAAAATATCCGCAATTTTGTGATCATCGCGCATATAGATCATGGGAAATCGACGCTCGCCGATCGCTTTTTGGAAGCGACCGGAACCATTGAAAAACGAAAGATGCGGGAACAGTTTTTGGATATGAATCCTCTGGAGCGGG
>MHQD01000042.1 GCA_001822215.1 Candidatus Sungbacteria bacterium RIFCSPHIGHO2_01_FULL_50_25 | reverse complement strand
GATTTAACGCCCGACTAACAAAACCACCTGGAGGCCCTTTACGCCCAATAAATCCGGATAACGCTTGAAGCCTTCGTATTACCGCGGCTGCTGGCACGAAGTTTGCAGCTTCTTATTCCCGAGGTACAGTCACTTGCGTTCCTCCCTCGGAAAAGCAGTTTACAGACCGAAGCCCTTCTTCCTGCACGCGGCGTCGCTCGATCAGGCTTTCGCCCATTGTCGAATATTCTCGACTGCGGCCACCCGTAGGTGTATGGACCGTTCTCAGTTCCATCGTTGGGGGTCATGCTCTCACACCCCCTACCCGTCATAGCCTTGGTGGGCCTTTACCCCGCCAACTAGCTGATAGGACCTAGGCTGCTCCCCAAGTGACTTGCGTCTTTACTCTTTCGAGACTATCGGGTATTAGCGAACCTTTCGGCTCGTTATCCCCGTCTCGGGGGTACATTCCAAGGCGTTACTAACTCGTTTGCCGCTAAACATTTTAATCTGTCGTCTTGATGTAATCGCAACTTCTTCAAAAAATATTTCGCTCGACTTGCATGCCTTATCCACGCCGCCAGCGTTCATCCTGGACCAGGATCAAATCCTCAATAAAGTGAAAAATTCAGAAAACCGAACTTCCCACGAATAGATCGGAACAGCTGAAAGGATGCTTCGGCAAGCTCAATATTTTCGTTGTGAGCATACCGAAACTTTACAGAGCCCCGACGTCACGTCGGGACTCTCCGATTTTTACATCGGAGCTGTTATTATTACTATTTTCTCTTCCATATTCAATTTTCAACGTGCAATCATATCGGACTTTCAGGCACTAACGGACATTTACCGAAAAAAACACCCACGCAAATCTCCATAAAGAAACTTGCGTGGATGTTAGATTTTTCTTTTTAAACTGCCTCCGGCTCCACGAAGCCAAAAATCCCCGTGGGAAAACGTTACTTTTACTAGTAGTAAGTATACCGCCTACGAAAATACTCTGTCAAGCGGCTACACGAAGCAGTCAATTCCGACAAAGTTACAATTTGTGCGCGGGAGAGGATTTGAACCTCCACGCCATTGCTGGCACTGGCCCCTCAAGCCAGCGTGTCTGCCGGTTTCACCACCCGCGCATATATAATTCTCGCTTCGCTCGGAAAAAACTGTTGCGGGTGATGACCCAGGGCGCTTTTGCGCCCGTTACATACTCCAAGTTTTCGCATGTAACCCACCCGCGCATATATAATTCTCGCTTCGCTCGGAAAAAACTGATGCGGGCGGTGACCCGGGGATCTTTTGATCCCACGAGAAGCTACATCTTTCACTTCTCGCCCACCCGCGCATATTCTATTCTTCTTTTTCTGATTCTACGGATTCCGGAACGGCAAGAGCAAGATACGATTTCATCCGCTTGCGCGTTTCCTTTGCAGCTTTTTCACGAATATAATATAACTTCGCACGCCTAACTTTGGAGTGCCGCAAAACCTCCACTTTTGAAATCATGGGAGAATGCAAAGGGAAAATCCGCTCAACGCCGATTCCCCCGATAACCTTTCGCACGGTAAACGTCGCGGTGGGACCTTTTCCGTGCTTTACCGCGATAACCAAACCCTCAAACGGACTTAACCGCTCTTTATCCCCTTCTTTGACCTTTTGAATAACACGAATAGAGTCGCCTGATTTGATTTCAGGGAGATCGGTCCGAAGAGTATTTTTTTCAATTGCTGTCATAGACATAGTATTTGCGATGGTATCACAAAATCTTTTCCATCGCAAGTATAAAATCATCGGGCGGGTCTGCCTCGAATTTGATTCTCCTGCCTTCAGGAAAACTGAATGAAAGCGACTGAGCGTGTAGCATCTGACGCCCCGCGCCTTCCGGACAACACACATTCTTCCCACCGTAGACGCGATCACACGCAATCGGATACCCGATTGCTTTTAAATGCACGCGGATCTGGTGCGTGCGCCCGGTTTTCGGCGTGACTTCAAGAAGCGAATATGCACCCCCTGTTTTCAAAACTCGATAGTGGGTTTCAGCTTCGCGCTCTCCACGAATTTTGGCGCGGCCTCCGCCAGCGCCCCGCCGAGTCGGATTTTTTGCGTCGCGGCCTATGGAATAAGAAATTATTCCCACACGACTTTTCGGTCTTCCGCACACAACTGCGAGATACGTTTTTTCGATGCGCCGCTCCTTAAAAAGCGACTTTAATTCCCCAAAGGCGTCCGGATTGCGCGCAACAACCATAATACCAGATGTATCTTTGTCGAGCCGATGCACAATACCAGGCCGCACCGGGTCATCGCCGACACTCTTTACTTCTGGAAAATGCCGAACCAAAAAATCAACGACAGTAATTCCTTTCACATTCGGCCCGCCGTGCACCGCTATACCGGCCGGCTTATTCAGCACGATTAAATTTGTATCCTCAAAAAGAATTGGAATTGCTTGCATTTTCATCTGATTTATCGTATAGTAAAGAGTGAGACCTCGCAAGAACAAAGATACGTTCTAATAGCTATAGAGGTCTTTTTGAATGAAGAAGTCATATCTCGACGACCCGAAAGACAGCGATCCGAAAAACATGAAAGACCAAGATATCCTTCGGGCGTCTTTGGATGAGCCAGCGCTTTTTGAGATTTTGGTCGAGCGATACCACGATCCCCTGTATCGCGCGGCGTTCAAAATTGTGCGTAACCCCGAGGAATCAGAAGATATCGTCCAGGAAGCATTTGTCAAAATGTATAAAAACGCCGAGAAGTTCCAGAAGCTCGAGGGAATCGAATTCAAATCGTGGGCCTATAAAGTGACAATCAATAACGCGATCACCCACTACCGAAAACTCAAAAAAGGCGAGATACTTTCGGAGGATCCAAGCGTGTTTCAGCACGCCCCAGGCGAAGACTTTGACTCGCTCATATGGCGCAATTCAGATATGAAAACGATAGTCGCAGGAACGCTTGAGCGTATGCCGCCGCATTTAAAAACGGTTCTCGCAAGCTACTATTTCGATGACAAATCGTACCAAATGATCGCAAAAGACGAAAATATTTCAATCCCTACTTTGAAGATGCGGCTCTTCCGCGCGAAACGAATCTTCAAAAAATTATTAGATGAAGACACGACTCCCGTATAGCATCCGCTCACGCACCTCACGAAGTTGGGTCTTATAAATCTTCATACCCATGGAAAATACCATCATCCAGCCGCTGCCAAAAAAAGAGGCATTCCGAGGACAAATTCTAAGGCAAGTGTATCGTGTCTGGCTTGTGAGAAAATTTCTGCCGGTATTAATCGGAGAAATCATCGTACTCTCGCTCCTTTTATATCAGGCAGGCAGAATAGTCTTTGTCCAGCGAATCCTCGAAAACGCGTTTAACGTCCTATTCAACAATCCGGAAGGAATCGTAAATTTCGGCGTCACCGCGTTTTCGAACGCACCGACCTCGACAAAGCTTTTTGCGCTCGCGGTCACGGTATTTCTTGCACTCATCATCCGCCGGCTCACCCAAGGCGTTCTTCGCCTCATTCTTGTGCGGGAAAACTATTTCGGAAAAACCGAAAAGTAGGACACGCCAACTCTCCAAACAACATTCCAACATTCTCAAGAATGTTGGAATGTTGTTTTCCGGCGAGTCCTGCTGATAAAATACTGCTTATACGTCGAGATTCTTTACCAATTTTGCGTGCGTCTGGATGAATTTTTTTCTTGGGAATACTTCATCGCCCATAAGGATTGTAAAAATATTGTCCGCTTCTGTCCCGTCTTTAATAGAAACTTGCCGGAGAGTACGCGCCGCCGGATCCATTGTTGTTTCCCACAATTGCAGCGGATTCATCTCGCCGAGCCCTTTGTAGCGCTGGATCTCAATCCCTTTTCCGCCCGAGGCGGGCTCTCCTTCTTGGACGGGTACTTCTCCTTCCTCTTCCGTCACATCCCCCATTTCCTCGCCTTTCTTTTTTGCGCGCTCTTTTTTCGCCTCAACCTTTATTTTTTTTACTTCAACAACAATTTTATCGCGCTCTGCATCAGAATAAGCGTATTGAATCGTTTTTCCTGATTGTACCTTATAGAGCGGCGGCTGGGCGATATAGAGATATCCGCGTTCGATCACAACCGGAAAATAACGGTAGAAAAGCGTGAGCAAAAGCGTCCGGATGTGCGCGCCGTCAACATCCGCATCTGTCGCGATAATAACGCGGTGGTAACGAAGTTTTGCTTCGTTAAATTCGTCTCCTATCGCCGCACCCAACGCAATTACAAGCGCCCGCACTTCTTTTGACGCAAGCATTTTGTCGAGGCGCGCGCGCTCGACATTCAAAATTTTTCCGCGAAGCGGCAGTATCGCTTGAAACCTCCGGTCGCGGCCTGATTTTGCAGACCCTCCGGCGCTGTCTCCTTCGACAAGAAAAAGTTCTGACTCCGCGGGGTCGCGCGATTGGCAATCTGCCAATTTTCCGGGAAGCGCAAGACCATCGAGCGCTCCCTTTCGCAAAACTGTTTCGCGCGCAGCTTTTGCGGCTTTACGCGCCTTTTGCGATAAAATCGCTTTTCCGATTATCTCCTGCGCATCTCGCGAATAGCGTTCAAGCCAATCTTTCAGTTCTTCGCCCAAAACTGTTTCAACGGCGGTCCGCGCCTCGGGGTTCCCGAGTTTCGCCTTGGTCTGACCCTCAAATTGAAGTTCGCTATTTCTGATTTTTACCGAAATCACGGCAGTAACCCCTTCCCGAACGTCATCGCCAGTAAGCGTATCATCGTCTTTTTTCAAATACTCGTTCTTCTTTGCATAGTCGTTCAAGGCACGCGTCAAGGCAGTCCGGAACCCGGTCAAGTGCGCCCCGCCCTCTGCGGTATAAATATTATTTGCGAAACTCATTTCACGCGCCTGGATATCATCCGTATATTGGAACGCCGCTTCGACGAAAATCTGATGCTTGCCGATTGCGGTTTCTTTCCCGACATAAAAAATGTTGTCGTGCTTCACCGTTTCGTTCCTGTTCAAATATTTCACATACGAAACAATGCCTCCTTCGAAATAAAACGTGTGAGACGACGCAAGCGCCATCCCATCTTTCGACTTCTCGCCGTTACGCTGATCAATAACAGAGACCTTTATCCCTTTCGTGAGGTACGCCTGCTGGCGCACGTGATCCAATATAGCATTCAGATCAAACTCAATTTTCTCAAAAATTTCCGAATCCGGCTGAAACGAAACTGCAGTTCCCGAGCCCGAGCATTTGCCGACTTTTTTTACCGCGTATTTCGGCTTTCCGCGAGAATATTCCTGAACATATTGAAGCCCGTCGCGGCATACTTCGGCTTTGACCCATACGGAAAGTGCATTTACGACAGA
>MHQD01000041.1 GCA_001822215.1 Candidatus Sungbacteria bacterium RIFCSPHIGHO2_01_FULL_50_25 | reverse complement strand
TGGCTCCGTGGGTATGAACCCATCGGCCGCGCGGGAACTTCGATTTTTATCTACCGCCTGCCGTAGCGAAAAAACAAATTTAATACAATCATGGGAGTGCATAAATGGCATTTGACATGATTTTTGAGATTGGAATATACTGGATATCCTGATCTTTCTATCGATCTATACCTTCCATGCGGTGAGGGGCGCAGTCCACGTAGTAGTACGAGGGAACGCAAAGCGAACCCGGCGTCCACGCTCTTCATCGGGCGTCTGGCGCTTGCCCCCACCGCATGGATGCATGCTTTACCTTCTGCGCGCGGAGCGGTGTGCGTTCGTCTGCAGTAGGCCCGGTGCCTCCTGAGAGAGACGTGGAGGGCCGCGTTCGCCCGGTTTCAAAAGGGAGAACACGCGTGCCCCCATCAGGGGAAACCGCGTAGGCGTGTCCGCTCGTGTATAAGTTGTTGCCCGCTCCGGTCGGCCGCTCCCGCGCAGAAGTTTCAATACCCCGCCACGCGCCTAAAGCGCATTTCGGCGGGGCAACCTCCCACCGCGCTCCCGGTAGTAACCGCTCTCGGGAAGCGCAGAAAGTGGCGCTATGCCACACGTCTCAACAGGCCTCCGTGCGCTCCTCGCACCGGAGGCCTTCTACTTTTTCGGGAACACTTGACGCTATACACTAGATCTGGTATAAAGTAATCATACTGGGTAAAGGGGAGCATCCTTCGCCGCTCCTCTGTTCCTGATCCGGCCGGGGAAACTCTTCCCAGCACAGGGTTCCCCTTCTCGATCTTTTTTGACACAGAACTTCCGCGCGGAAGAGATGACGGCCGGCAGGCGTACTCGGTAGGCACTCATGCCACGGGATCGCCACTCGCCCATGCTGTCATCCCGCGCGGGAGCTTACGAACTCCGTGCCGTCGGGGAACCAACGTAGCGAGCCACTAAGCACGGCTCGACATGCCGCCTGGCTGCGGCACACCCCGGCAGGAAGCCACACGGAGAAACCGCCAAGCCCTCCCTAGATTCACGAAAAGGGGGGCCTCAGGAGGAGGGCCGAATGGGGACAGCTTCCCCTCGGCAGCTGAACGCGGCTTCGCTGTTCACCTTTTTTGGAGGTGGCGTATGACGCGCGCCAACTGCGCACGCCACAACTGGGTTAGGCATGCAGTTCACCGTCACCCTCCGCCGTAGAGGGTGACACAACCGGCCCCGACCGAGCTCTGCTCGCGTCCGGGGCCGCACTAATTTATGAAATCACTTTTTTTAATCAACATCCCGCAATGTATCTATCATACGCTATAGCGTATGATAGATACATTGCTTTTTTAGAATTATATTATATTTGCGTCTTATATTTCTGCTTTTCAATTTGCTCCTCACTTCAATTTATAAAAAATCTTATTGCCGAAGCGAAGATCAATGTAGTCAAGATCTTTGCGGTTCTCTCCCGCCTCTTTCTCCAAAAACGTTTTCAAAATCGCAATCGTATTCTTAAACTCATCATCGCGCTTTATATAGAGCGTATATCCGCTTCTCACTTTTATGCGAAACTCATCGCGAAGCTCGGAAAATATAAAAAACGATTCGCCGTCTTCGCCAATCTCTTCTTTAAGAACGCGCACCGCGTCCGCAAACTGCTCCGCAAGAGCGGGCTCGATTGCCTGCGAAGGTATTCCAACCGATCCCGTATCCTTTCGCACCGAAAGAATCAAAGAACCGCTTGATTGCGGAGCGCTCTCATAGACAAACCCTGTCCTGTCCATATATCCGCATTCCCCTCCCTCGCCCGCGCAAAATACCGCCCAAAATTCCCGCTCGCGCGCTTCGACCGAAATCTTCGATGGAAATTCACGGGTGATATGGAGAGACGCAAGGCGGGGCATGGCGGATTTGAGCGTGCCTTCCAAGGCCGAAGCAGAAAAAAGTACGATTGAGCTTCGCGGAATAACGTAGAAGAAATTTCCTGAAAGCTCTTCCCGAATTTTTAATTCAATCTCTGCAGGCAATACGCGCCGAAGACCAACAACGGAAATATCCGTAACCTGAAGCGCGGGATGGCGAAGAAGGTACACCGAGCTCCCCGCAAGCGCGCACAAAAGAAACGCGAAGAATATGAAAGCTATTTTCCGTTTCCGCGACGGCTTTCTCGCGCGCTCACTGCGGCGCATATAGACAATGCGGGATCCCGTATTCATACGGAGATTTTTCGAATAAGCGGATTGATCCGCGTCAACACTTCGTACGCGGTTGTATTGATTTTTTTTGCGATATCGTCCGCGCTCACCGCGTCTTTCCCCTGCCCCGTTAGAGGCCCGCGCCCGAAGCGCGGCAGATGCCTGCGGCGTCTTGCCTCTAACGGGGCCTGCCGGCCGAGTATCACAACTTCATCACCGACGCCTACGCCCGATATGCGAGTTACGTCCACCATCGTCATATCCATGGTCACCCGCCCGAGTACGCGCGCGCGCAGACCGCGGATAAGAACCTCCCCTTTCGAGGAAAGCCCCCGGTCAAATCCATGCCAATAGCCAATCGGAAGAATCGCGATCTTTGAGTCGCGTCCGACGCGCTCGGTTCTATCGTAGCTCACCCATTCCCCTTTTCCCACTTGTTTTACTTCGCTCACAATTGTTTTCCACGCCATAACCGGCTTCAGACGAACTCCCTTCGCCGGATAATACCCGTAGAGCCCGATGCCAAGACGAACCATATCATATGTGCTTTGGGGAAAATTTATGATGCCCTCGGTCTTATTCATGTGCAAAATTCCCGGTGGAATCCCGGCGCGCTTCACCTCCCCGACCATACGCTCAAATACTTGGATTTGCTTTTCCGAGAAAGCACGGTTTGACGCTGTTGAAAAATGAGAATATATGCCGTCGGGATTTAGCCCAAAACGCTTCAACTCCCGGATAAGCTTTGGAACATCGCTTTCCTGAAACCCTTGTCTGTGCATTCCGGTATCGAATTTTAAATGGAACCGCGGCAGATTCTTGAGGCGCACAAGCCCACGGATCCCTTCAAAATGGGAAATCGTTATTATAATATCTTTTTTTACCGCCTCGGAAAGCCGCCGAGGAAGCGTGTATCCCAACACGAGTATAGGATTTTTTATTTTTTCATCCCGAAGCCGAACCGCCTCGGTAATCGAATCAACGCCAAACCACACGCCTCGATATTTTTTTGAAAGAAGCTTTGCGATCACAACAAGCCCATGTCCGTATGCATTTGATTTGATCATCGCCATCATGCGCGCGCCCGACGCACGGCGCCGGAAATACTCGAAATTCGAAAATAGAGATCGTGAGTCGATCTCTATCCATGTTCTCACCCAATCCTGCGGTTGTGACTTATGCACGGCTAATTTTTTCAACCCCGTTCATATACGGCCGCAAAACCTCGGGCACGCGCACTGAACCGTCTTCCTCCTGATAATTTTCCAAAATTGCGATAATCGTGCGGCCGATTGCAAACGCGGTGCCGTTTAACATATGAACGAATTCTGTTCCCCCGTCTTTTGTTCGGTACTTTATATTGAGCCGCCGCGCCTGAAAATCAGTGGTATTCGAGGTTGAGTGCGTTTCGCGATACTCGCCTTTCCCCTCGTTTTGTCCGGGAAGCCACGCCTCGATATCGTATGTCTTTGCCGAGGGCCGCGAAAGATCGCCTGTTGAAAGAAGAACTACGCGATACGGAATTCCGAGTGATGACATAAGCTCTTCCTCGATAGAAAGCATAAGCTCGTGCTCACGCGGCGAATCCTCGGGCCGCGCTATGGTAAACATCTCGACTTTGTCGAACTGATGCACGCGCAAAATCCCACGCGTATCTTTGCCGTATGATCCTGCTTCGCGCCTGAAACACGTTGAAAATCCGATGTAGCGCTGCGGCAAGTCACGCGCGGCAAATGTTTCGTCCGCGTGCATGGGTCCGATTGACTGTTCTGACGTCCCGACAAGAAACAGCTTGTCACCTTCCAAAAAATACCGTTCCTCGCGATCATCCTCGGTATCAATATAGCCCATAGCGCGCATCGCGCCCTCCCGCACCAAAACCGGCGGCACAACAGGAACAAATCCTTTTGCAAGCGCGCGATCAAACGCAAACCGGACAAGCGCAAATTCAAGAAGTACCGCGTCCCGCATAAGATACCCAAACCGCGACCCCGATACTTTTGCCGCGCGCTCGGTTTCAATAAGGCCGAGGTTAGAAGCGATTTCCATATAATCTTTCGGCGTGAAAGAAAACAATTGTTTCTCCCCTGCTTCGCGAAGAATTTTATTCGCCGATTCATCCTTGCCCTCCGGAACATCGTCAAACGGGATATTCGGGAGCCGGCGCATGAGTTCGTTAAATTCTTCCTCTGCGGCAACAACTTTTTTCTCTACTTCAAGCAAAGCCGCCTTCATCTGTTTTGATTCCTCGATTTTCTTTGCGCGCGCATCTCCTTCAATTCTTGAAATTTCTTCAGAAATTGCATTATGCCCCGCGCGTACGCTATCTCGCTCTGCAATAAAGGCACGGTGCTTTTCGTCCGAAGCCAACAAAAAATCCACATCAAAATGCATCCCGCGTTTTTTCACGGCCTCCTTTATAACATCCGGGTTTTCTCGAATAAACTTGATGTCGAGCATGATTCTACTGTTTCGGCTTTAATGTCGGAAAGAATACAACCTCGCGGACGTTTTTTACGTTTGTGAGAAGCATGACAAGGCGGTCAATCCCAACGCCAAGGCCTGCGGCAGGAGGCATGCCGTATTCCATTGCTTCGATATAGTCCTCGTCAATCCGGTGGGCTTCCTCTTCGCCCGATCCGCGCATTGTCTCTTGCTCTTCGAAGCGCACACGCTGATCCAACGGGTCGTTTAATTCGGAAAATGCGTTTGCAAGCTCCATTCCGCCCGCGATTAACTGGAATCGGCGGACTTCAGTAGGATTTTCCGCGCGCTTTTTGGCGAGCGGCGAAATATCAAGAGGATGATTCACGACAAATACGGGTTGGATGAGTTTCGGGCGCGCGATTTTTTTATAGATTTCATCCGCGATTTTCCCTTTTGATTCGTGCGGAGCCGCATCAATGCCGAGTTGCCTCGCGCGAAGCGCAATCCCATCCCGCGTTTCCGAGTCATAGTCGGGAATAAGCGCATATTTTTTCAAGAGGTCTTTGAACGCAACGCGCGGAAACGATTTTTTGAACTGAATCGCGCTTCCATCGTACGACACCTCAGCTTTTTTCCCGATAACTGTTTTTACGAGATCAATAATCGAGTCCTCGACAAACGTCATCATATTTTCTTCGTTCCAATACGCGGCGTATGCCTCAAGCATGGTAAATTCCGGATTGTGGGTCGCGTCAATCCCTTCGTTCCGAAAATTCCTGCCGATCTCATACACGCGCTCAATCCCGCCAACCAAGAGGCGTTTTAAATAAAGCTCGGGCGCGATGCGAAGATACAAATCAATATCAAGGGCGTTGTGGTGCGTTCGAAAGGGCTTAGCAAGAGCTCCTCCCGGAATCGGCTGAAGCAAAGGCGTCTCCACCTCGACAAATCCCGAACTTTCAAGAAGCGCACGAAGCGCTGAAATTATTTTTGCGCGCGTCAAAAACCGCTCGCGGACGCCCTCATTCACCAATAAATCAAGGTATCTTTTACGAAATCGCTCCTCAACATCCTGAAGCCCATGCCACTTTTCCGGCAAAGGCAAAAGGGATTTTGCGAGCATCCGCCACTTATGCACTTCAAGGGTTGGCTCACCCTTTTTTGTTTTGAATGCTTTGCCGGTGACTTCTAGAAAATCCCCGATATCCGCAATATTGGAAAAACGGTCGTACTCCGCTTCGAGAACATCTTTTTTAAACAACACCTGCATCTTTGCCGAGCCGTCTTTCACATCGGCAAATGTCGCGCCTCCATGGCCGCGGAGCGCCATGATGCGCCCAACAATAGTATTTGCCTTTCGAACTTTCATAAACGCGGGGAACCGTTTCAAAACCGACGCAATTTCATGCGTACGCGAAACATCCGCCGGATACCCTTCCATTCCGCGGTTTTTAAGCTCGCTTAATTTTTTAATTCGTTCGCTTCTAATCTCTTCTAGTGCCATACCCGGTAGTAGACTTCGGCTGTCCCGACGGCGCGCCGGGACAAAACCCTGTAGTTATTATTTTAAATACATCACAATTATTCTCTCTATGCCCTGTAGTACCACAATCGCTTATAAATGCCGAGGTGCCTGCACTGAGCTATGTCGAAGTATTACTACCTGGCATACCTCAATAGTAAACAAAAAACGGCGTGTTTTCCAGCTCGCCGCCTTTTAAAGAACGCGGTTATTGTATACCCACTATCGAATAGTGGACTCCCCCACCCGGGGTTTTTACTTCAACCGTATCCCCCGCTTTTTTCCCCAAAAACGATTTTCCGAGAGGCGACTCATTCGAAATCTTTCCCTCTTTCGGGTCCGCTTCCTCAGAGCCCACAATCGTGAATGTCTCTTCGCCGTGCTCGGACTTTACCCTTACGGTCGAACCAATCTGAACAAGATCAGAACGGGTATCCTTTTTTATGATGACGGCGTTGCGAAGCGTTTCTTCCATCTCGACAATGCGCGACTCAAGAAGCGACTGCTCCTCCTTTGCTTCCTGGTATTCGGCGTTTTCCGAAAGGTCGCCCAAGCTTTTTGCGTGCTCAAGCCGCGCCGCAATTTCATGGCGCTTCGATGTTTTTAACTCCTCAAGCTCCTGCTTCAGCCGTTCGAGTCCTTCCTCTGAAAAATATTCTGTCATAAATGATATTGTTATGTAATCCTTCGACTTCGCTCAGGATATTCTCCGCCTTTCATTTCTAATGGCGGTTTTTTGTCGGCGGAGAACAAAAAATAATTGCAATCAAGTGTAGTATGGGAAAGGAAACTTGTCAATTGTGGATAGTCTTTGCCTTCGGCCGATAAAGAAAATACCAATCAAGAATATCCCGAACAATCGGTACAACCGCGGTCGCCCCTTCGCCTCCGTGCTCCAAGACCGCCGTCACCACGATCTTCGGGTCGTCCGCCGGCGCAAACACCGTCGCCCATGTATGAGGAGGGGCGTTTTTCCCGACCTGCGCCGTACCTGTTTTTGCCGCGACACGCACCGGAAGATTTTTCAGGCGCTGGAGCGTCCCTGACTCGACCGCTTGGCGCATTCCCTTTTGCGCCTCCTTGATGTATTTCTCGGACACGAAATCCTTTCGAATCACTTCAGGCGCCTGCTCTTTCACGACCGCGCCGTCTGCGGCTCTGGCTTTTTCTAAAAGATACGGCCGCCAGAGCGTCCCTCCGTTTGCCAATATCACGGTCATTGATGCGATTTGAAGCGGAGTCACTTTAACGCCCCCCTGTCCGATCGAAACATTATATGTATCGCCCACGCGCCACATGGGGTTATCCGGCTCTGCAGTTTCTTTCCACTTGGGGTTTGGGAAGAGCCCCGGCTGTTCTCCATAAAGGTCAATGCCCAATGGCGCGCCAAATCCGAACGCCCGAGCGTAGCGCTCGAGGCGCTCAATGCCAAGGCCCGGCATTCCTTCATATCCGCCGCCGACAATATAGAAATAGACATTCGCGGAAACCGCGATTGCATCATAAAAATCAATCCAGCCGTGCGCTTTGTTATCAAGAAATCGCGTTACTTCTCCGGGCTTATAGGGATTCGGGATTTCTATATATCCCGGATCATATATTTGCTTCCTGGTATCGGTCACGACGCCTTCGGCGAGCGCCGCCGCCCCGAACATCGGCTTTACCGTCGACCCGGGCGGGTATTCGCCGGAGATCGCGCGATTCACGAGCGGGCGGAGCGGATTTTCAAGAATTGATGAAAATTCTTTTTGCGATAACGAGCCGGAAAAAAGATTCGTGTCAAACGAAGGATAGCTCACAAGCGCAAGAACCTCGCCCGTGTTCGGATCAAGCGCGATAACGCTTCCCGCTTTTACGCCTCCGGAATATGACGAAAACACGCGATAGCTTGCTTCCTGAAGCTCCTTATCGAGCGTGAGTTCGAGCGAAGCTCCCTGTGAAGCATTCTCGAGAAGCTTAAAACGCGTCTCGCGTCCGAGCGCGTCGATTTCGACTATCTTTTTCCCCTCGTTGCCGCGAAGAATGCTGTCATAGTACGCTTCGATCCCGCTTCTCCCGACGCGATCATCCGCAGATATTTCTGGGCGGGAATTAATATCGTTTTCAGTCGCAAACCCAAGGTATCCGACCGCATGCGCCGCGGCGAGCGGCGCCTGATAGATGCGACGGAAATTCTCGAATACTTCAACCCCGGGAAGCGCGTGAACCGCATAGGCAATCTCCAAAAAGCGTTCGGGAACGATGTCTTCTGCAATAATGAGCGTGTCCGGAAGATTCGAAGGATCGCCGTCTTTTGGGAATCCGATATCATAAAAATAGTCTACGGGTTTTCCAAGATACGCGCCGAGTTCACTCACAAGGGAATGGGTCTCCGACCGCGCTTCACGAAACGCTTTTTTATTGAGACGGATGCCGAACG
>MHQD01000040.1:1186-5761 GCA_001822215.1 Candidatus Sungbacteria bacterium RIFCSPHIGHO2_01_FULL_50_25 | reverse complement strand
CTCGGCGCGTATTGGTACGGGTTTCCGTCCCGCAGCATGATTGTAATAGGCGTTACCGGAACAAAAGGAAAGACGTCGACCGCAAATTTTATTTGGGCGGTTCTCGCGCGAGGCGGATATAAGACCGGTATCATCACGACGGCAAACATCAGAATCGGCGAAGCCGAGGCAATGAATGAGTATCATATGACGATGCCGGGGAGAGCCGCGATTCACCGCCTTATGGCGCGGATGCTCCGCGAAGGGTGCGGGGTCGCCGTTGTCGAGACAACGTCTGAAGGCATCAAGCAGTACCGCCACGCCGGTATTGCGTATGATATCCTCGTATTTACGAATTTGACGCCGGAGCATCTTGAATCTCACGGAGGAAGTTTCGAGGAGTATAAGCGGACAAAAGGAGAAATTTTCGGATTGCTTGCAACTTCAAAAAAAGAACTCAATGGAAAGCGGGTCGAGAAAGTTATTGTCGCAAACCGTGACAGCGAGCACGCCGATTATTTTCTCGGATTTCCGGCTGACAAAAAAATAACATTCGGGTTTTCAGACGTGTCGGATATCCGGGCAGAAGATCCGGAGGACTTGCCGGATGGAGTCGCGTTTAACGCTGGCGGTTTTCGGTACTCTTTGCGCATTCTCGGACAATTCAATATCCAGAATGCGCTTCCTGCGATTGCTGTCGGGCGCATTCTCGGCATACCGGATTCGGTGATCCAAGAGGGACTGTTGTCGCTTTCGAAGATTCCCGGACGCATGGAAGAAATTTTTGAAGGCCAGCAATTTCGCGTTTTTGTCGATTACGCGCACGAAGAGAAAAGCATCACCTATGTTCTTGAGACTGCGCGCACGATGTGCGGAGACGCCGGACGCATCGGCATACTCCTCGGAGCAGAAGGCGGCGGCAGGGATAAAGCAAAACGCCCCATCATGGGGAAACTCGCAGCGCGGCTTGCTGATTATGTTGTGGTAACAAATGTTGACCCGTATGAAGATGATCCAAGGGCGATCCTGGAAGATATTGCGCAATCTGCCGAACGATTCGGAAAAATCCGGGGAAAGGATTTATTTGTCATTAAAGACAGGCGCGCCGGCATACAAAAAATTCTCTCTTTTGCAAAAAAAGGGGATGTTGTTCTTGTTACCGGAAAGGGTGCGGAGCAATCCATAGTCATCGATGGAGTGCGCTACCCTTGGGATGATCGGGTTAGGGTAAAAGAGGAATTGAGGAAATTGGTAGTAAACCCCATTATAAAGTGACTACAAGCTTACGCTCGTGGCATTCTTCTAACGGGGTAAATTAGATTCTCGATTATAGGGAAAAGTGGAAAACCTGTGAAATAGGTTTTTTCTTTTTGTATTGTTGTGGCATATGTATGCTATTTTTTTACTATTTGTGAAAATGAATTAAAGTGATATGCGATATTTGCATTATGTATTCTAGTGGCATAAAATGAACATATTGTGGTGAAAAGTGGATAATATTGTGGATAACTTCCCTTAAAAGGGGATAACAAATGCTTATAGGTGAATACAGCCATACAATAGACGCTAAAAAGCGTCTTGCTGTTCCAGCAAAGCTTCGCAAAGAGCTTGGCGATCGGGCAGTGCTGACGCGGGGCCTTGATAACTGTCTTTTTCTTTATCCGGAAAGCGAGTGGCAAAAGCTCACGCAGAAATTAAGCGAGCTTCCTGTGGGGCAGGCGAACACCCGAAGTTTTTTGCGCCTCATGCTTGCGGGAGCTGTCGAGGTTGAGCTTGATCAGCTCGGACGGATCCTTATCCCGGATTATCTGAAGGAGTATGCGGGGCTTGTCCAAAAGGTTGTTATCACTGGCGTTTATAATCGGCTTGAGATTTGGGATGAAGAGCGATGGGGTGCGTACAAAGGCGATGTTGAGAAAAATACCGATATGATTGCAGAAAAATTGGGGGAACTGGGACTATATTAAAAATTCGAAGCACGAAATCCTAAATTCTAAATAAATCCCAATGTCCAAAATATCAAGTTCTAAACACGATGAGTTTCGAATTTGGAAAATTGGAATTTCAAATTTGTTTCGAATTTCGAGATTCGAATTTCTGATTTAGAGCTTTGTGCACAAATCTGTCTTACTAAAAGAAACTCTTGAAATTCTCGATCCTCAGCCGGGCGGAATATTCATAGACGCGACGGTAAACGGAGGGGGGCACGCGCGGGCAATTCTTGAGCGAGTCGGTGGTAAAGGGACGGTGATCGGCATTGATTGGGACAAGGATCTTGTCGAGATGCTCCGGAGTGAAGCGGCGCAAAAAGAATACAAGAATTTTCATGTCATTTACGGAAATTATAAAGATATCGAAACAGTAATTCCAAAAAAAATTATCGGGACTGTCGATGGAGTACTCTTTGACTTCGGATACAGTTCTTACCATATCGAGCGGGCCGGACGAGGATTCTCGTTTCAGAAGAACGAGCCGCTCGATATGCGATACGACAACCATGGCGCGAACACTACAGCCAAAACTATCGTCAACACGTGGCCGCAGGATTCAATTGCGGATATTCTTCGCGCCTGCGGAGAAGAGCGATACGCAAGAGAAATCGCCCGAGCGATTGTACAGGGGAGAAAGGAAAAAGAAATTGCAACCACTTATGAGTTAGTGAGCATTATTGAGAGAGTGTTTCGCGGCCGGAGCAGAGGGAGAAATATCCATCCGGCAACCAGGACATTCCAAGCGCTCCGCATCGCAGTAAACGAGGAATTTGAAAATATTGCAGAGGGCCTCGCGGGAGCGTTCAGGATAGTCCGGATCGGAGGAATAGTCGCGGCAGTCTCCTTTCATTCGTTAGAGGACCGGATTGTAAAGACGTTTTTCCGGGAGCGCGCGCAAAAGGGAGAAGTCGAACTCGTGAATAAAAAGCCGATCGTTCCAACCCAAAACGAAATTCAAATGAATCGCCGGGCGCGTTCCGCAAAACTCCGCGCCGCTCGAAAAATCAACATATCCCTATGACAACCACATCAATCGCATACAAAAGACTCGGAAGGTCCCACAGTGACGAGGGAACTATTTTCGCGCGCGCGCTTTCCTTGATAGAACTGAAGGAGAGAGTGTTCTCAATAGCGCTTGTGGCTGGAATTGTCGTTTCACTTGCGGGATATATCGGCGCTCTCTATATGACGTTCGGCTTTGGAACTCGGATCGGGAAGCAGGAACAAGGAATCACCGCCCTTGTCTATGATATCAGCGAGCGCGAATTAGAGCTTCAGGAGAAGCGCTCGCGGATACCCGAAGACCATGAGATCCTTTTTTCTTCTATGGAACCGATAACTTCCATTCGGTATATCGGCGGCGGAGGGGAGCATTCGGCTTCGCTTCCACTTTCGGCGCCATAGAGCCATTCATGGTTTCATGAAGCAGTATAAAGATCAGCATACGATCGAGAAGCGGATCAGGTGGATCCTCTTCTTTTTTTTCACGGTTATGCTGATTCTTGTAGTGCGGCTTTTTATTGTGCAAGTTGTCGAGGGCGAGAAATACCGCGCGTATGCAGATCGCCAGCAGGGCGCCAGAAGCGCGATCGAGACTCCGCGAGGGTCGGTGTTTGCGACGAATAAAGACGGCGAGAAAATTCCTCTCGCGTCAAATCGCCTTTATAAAAATATCATTCTTGCCCCGAATCGAGTCGTTGATCAGGATCGAGTGGTGCGCGCGGTCTCCGAAGCGGCTGGAGTCTTGCCGGAAGACGTCGAAAGCCGTCTGCAGAAAAAGGACGACCCCTATGAGATTGCTGCAAAAAAGCTTGTGCTTACGGACGAAGTTGCAAATGCGCTCGAGGCCATCCCCGGTGTCATTCTGGAAGACGATATACGGCGGGTGTATCCGTACGGTTCGCTCGGGGCGCGGTTTTTGGGGTTTGTTGCGGGAGACGACGGACGCGAAGAGGGAAAATACGGCCTCGAGCGCTTTTATGATGAGTTTTTATCCGGCAGCGCGGGTCTATTCAGCGGTGTTGCGGACGCGCGAGGTTTTTTTCTCGCACTCGGAAGAAAGATTATCCAGTCGTCCCGCGGAGGATCTGACGTGTATTTGACGATAGACTATAATATCCAAGATAGGGCGCGGCGCGCTCTTGAAGCGGCGGCAGAAAAATGGGAGGCGTCTTCCGGCAGCGTCATTGTTATTGAACCAGTGACCGGAAGAATTCTTGCGATGGATGCAATTCCGTCGTATAACCCGAATGAGTTCAACAAGGAGCGCGATCTGTCGATTTTTTTGAATCCCGTGGTAGAGTCAGTGTATGAGCCTGGATCTGTCATGAAGCCGGTTACGATGGCTTCTGCGCTTGAGGAAAAAAAAGTGACGCCGGAAACAACGTACACCGATTATGGATTTGTGCGGGTCCGCGACCGCGAGATAAAAAATTTCGATGGGAAAGCGCGCGGAGTGCAGACCATGACGCAGGTTCTTGAAAAATCCTTAAACACCGGAGCCGTGCATATTGCAAAACTTCTTGGGCAAGAGAAGCAGAAAGAATACATACAGAAGTTCGGCTTTGGCGAGAAAGCAGGCATCGATCTTCCCGGGGAGCTTGCG
>MHQD01000040.1:0-1173 GCA_001822215.1 Candidatus Sungbacteria bacterium RIFCSPHIGHO2_01_FULL_50_25 | reverse complement strand
ATCTTCCCGGGGAGCTTGCGAGCAATATCGAAAATCTTTTGCGCGGGCACGAAGTCGAGTATGCGACAGCGTCGTTCGGCCAGGGGATTGCGGTCACGCCTTTGCAGATGGCGCTTGCGATGGGAGCGATCGCAAACAATGGAAAACTTGTGAAGCCCTATATCGTTGAATCAGTACGCGCGGACGATACGGTCCTTTTGGAGAATATCCCCGAGGTGCGTCGCGAAGTAATCTCGCCCGCAACCGCCGAGACGCTTACCCGCATGCTTGTCACCGCGGTACAGAACGGTTTTGTTGAAAAACGGCCGAGTCTTAACGGGTATTTTATCGCCGCGAAAACCGGCACCGCCGAGATTCCCCGCCGCGACGGAAAGGGGTATTCTGATGAGACGATTCATACGCTTATCGGCTATGCGCCGGCGTTTGAGCCGCGCTTCCTTATTTATCTCGAGTTGGGCGAGCCGAAACTGGGGCGTTTTTCCAGTCTCACGCTCGCAACGGCATTTTATGATCTTACGGAATATATGCTGAATTATTATGAAATTCCTCCCAATAGAAAATGACTCGCGATAGCTCAACCGCCTAATGGCTTGTTGGGACATATGTGAAATGAGATAGATGGTTATGGCCAAGTCTATTCTACAAATAATTCTTGCGTTTCTTGCCCGTCGGATGATACGGCGGTACGACCCGATTATCATCGGGATCACGGGGTCTGTCGGGAAAACATCGACGCGCGAGGCGGTGTACGCGGTTCTTGCGAAGAAATTTTTCGTCCATACGGCGGAGAAAAATTATAATAACGAGATCGGGATGCCGCTTACGATTTTGCTCATGCGGCACCACGGGAAAAATATTCTCCGATGGGGGTTTTCGCTCCTCACCGCATTCTCAAAAAGTTTTTTCATCAAAGACCGCTATCCGGAGGTGCTCGTTTTGGAGTATGGCGTTGACCGGCCACGCGATATGGACTTTCTTATTTCGATTGTGCGCCCGCATATCGCGATTGTAACAAAGATCGGCGCGGTTCCGGTTCACGTCGAATTTTTCAAGGATCCTGATGCGCTCGCCGGCGAAAAGGAAAAGCTTGTGGCGTCTCTTCCCTCGGACGGATACGCGCTCCTGAACCAGGATGATCCGGCCGTGCGCGCAATGCGCGTGCGTACTGCGGCG
>MHQD01000039.1 GCA_001822215.1 Candidatus Sungbacteria bacterium RIFCSPHIGHO2_01_FULL_50_25 | reverse complement strand
GAGCGACTCCTTGAGGCGCTTTTCTGACATCGCCGGAAGGTCATAGTCGCGGTGCGAATAGATATCCGTCCCCGGAGACACTATTTCCAAAAGATCACCGGCAAGGTTTGATCCTCCCATGCCGCACACAATATATGAAGAATACTCCCCGAGGTTTTCTCCGTGTTCAACCTTCGGTTCGAACTCGAACTGCGTATAAAAATTCAATATGGCATCGCGCATTGACATTGCAATTTTTGCCGTTTAACTACTATTAATCATCGCTTCGTCCCCATCGTTTGAAAACAATGAGAAGAAGAATCGGAATCACAAACCACCAAATTTTAAGCGAAGCGTTTGCAAATACCGTTTTCGTGAGCGGCGCGAGCGAGGCAACGGTCTCTTTCGGCAAAAATCCTATGATGATATGAAATAAAAATCCAACCTGGACGAACGAGAGCAAAAATACCTGCCACCACGCGCTTGCGCGGACCGGGCTCCGCGATCTCCGTGAACCAAGCAGAAAATACAGAATGAGGAAGAGTGCAAGAAACAAAATGATTTTTGCGGCAAACGCGTCAACGAACGAGAGCCACGGCAGAACTTTTTCTTGCGGCAGGACAGAAAAAAGCGCAAATGCGATATATGTGTAAAAAATCGAGGAGATGATTCGGCGCTTGCCCATCATGACGCCGTAGAAAAAACCAGCGCCGACGAACGCAATCACCAAAACAATATCCCATGAAGGGTTTGATAAAAATCCCGCGGCAGAAGTTCTTGCGGAATCGTAATATTGGGTTGCGGTAGCAATAGCGCCCATACAAAAAGTATATCACGAGCACAAAAAATGACGAAGCCCGCGGGGAGCGAACTCCGCCACGGGCTTTATGTTCTGATGAGGCCCTGCCGCGTCGGAGCTTCGCGCGCCGCAACGACTGCGATATTGAAACGGTCGCAGTGCGTGCGTACGAGATCCCCAACCGCGGAATCGGACGTCGCTCCGCGCCCCGAGGCGCTCGCGTCGTCCTGTAAGAAGGCCTCAAAGGCCTCCCCCCTCTTCCGGATTACGATGGTGATCAAATCACCACCCCCTTTCTAAATTAGATAAGCACGATTCAGTATAAATGTCAATATTTATCAAAAAATAATTCAAAAACGCCATTTTATTTGACTTTTAGTGAGGAGCGGTATATAATATAGTATAAGTTCCCTACTACCACCCCAAACATGGAGGAGAAGAGATGAACTGGATCATGGGCATCGTTATGGCGGTTTTGTTCGTCAACCCATTTGCCTGCGGACGGTCGGAGACACCGACGCCCACGACCCAACCGGTCTCTACACCGAACGTGGCCAAAACCAAACCCACGATCGAGGAGATGAGAGACAGGGTCTCGAAGTTCGATGAAGAGTGGGAGCAGCGCGACAAGGAACGCCGGCAGCAGATCGTCGAGAAGATCCGACGGGCATTCGATCTCGCGAGGGAGCCAGAGAGGAACCTCATCACCGGGCAGAAACAGCCAGGGTGGATGAAGAGCCTCACAACATCATCGTCCATCGGAGCCAAGGCATGTGCATACTCCGAGAAGTTCGACGAGATGGCGACGGCATTCGGGTACCTGCAGAAGCGCTATGAGATCCCGGGCCGCGAGATCACCTGGGAGGAGGTCGGCGTGAGCGCAGACATCGCCCGTGAGGTGGCCAGCCGCTACCACGAGCTCGGTCTCGTAGTAGCATCATCGTTCACCGATGTCTTCAAGATGCCTCGGCCAGCGCGCGTCAAGGTCCAGTGCGGCACAGGTGAAGGTTCATTCGACCTCGCAGACACTGATCGCGTGATGCGAGTAATAGTGAACGCTCTTGCTGAGGTGAACGAGAGCCCCACAGCGATCAAGCAGACGCCGGAGGCACTTCGGGCAATGCTCCGCAAGGATTTCACCGACCGGCTCGCAGACATCCGGAAGGACATCGCCGAGGGTCGCGCGTCGGAGTCGGATGGAATGGGGAATTTCCTCTACGTCAGCCGCGAGGCGGTCGAGGAGTGGAAGTTCTCTCCAGAGGAACTCAAGATGAACAAGATCGAGATAGTCGCCTATGGCGACTATCGAAGGAGGTGGTAAACCAAACAACAAGCAGTACCCCGGGCGTGCAACGCGTCCGGGGGCTTCATTTTTATATTTCTGGCAGAACACCGCGGCCGTAAGGCCGCGGATGAATGCCAGCCTGGAGTCCCGACGGAGTCGGGACGGAAGAAATATATATGCCGCCGGACGTTTTCGCGGCGGAGAAGCGCATCGCGAAAACGGACGGAAAGAGTACGGAGTACCACGGCCGGAAGGCCATGCGGAATCTATAAAACCAATAGACATCATAAAAGCCCCCGAAGGGGCTTTTATGCCGTGGCATTCCTAACAACTAATCCCTAACACCTAATCATCCATTCTTAGTAGTCCCCTCCCGGCATTTGGGGCATCTTCGGTTCGTCTTTCTTTGGAAGCTCTGCAACTGCGGCCTCAGTCGTGAGAAACATTGCGGCAACAGATATCGCATTCTGGAGCGCAAACCTGACGACCTTCACCGGATCAACAATGCCGTTTTTTACCATATCGCTCACGATCTCGTCTTCCCGGGCGTCGTATCCCGCATTTGATTTCGGATCCGCCGCGTATTTCTCGCGGAGCTTTGTCGTAATTTCGCCAACGCGTTTGCCAGCGTTTTTTGCGATCTGCGCGATCGGCTCCTCAAGCGCATTAATCAAAATCTGATATGATGCCTGGAGTTCGGGAGTTGTCTCAACCTTTTCCTGCGGAGAACGCTTATTCCATACTTCTTTCATCGAGACCGCGGCTTTAAAAAGCGCTACACCTCCTCCGGGAACAATCCCTTCGGCAAGCGCGGCCTTTGTCGCCGCAACCGCGTCTTCGATTTTAAGCTTCACATATTTCATTTCGGTTTCTGTCGCAGCACCCACTTTGATAACCGCAACGCCGCCGGAAAGCTTTGCGAGGCGTTCCTGGAGTTTTTCCTTGTCGTATTCCGAGGTCGTGCGCTCAATCTGCGCGCGAATCTGCTTTACACGGTTTTCAATCTGATCTTTTTTGCCCTTTCCGCCGACAATTGTCGTATTCTCTTTGTCTGAAACAACGCGTCTTGCTTTCCCGAGCATATCAAAATCCGCATTTTCGAGTTTCAATCCGACTTCTTCAGAAATCACTTTCCCGCCGGTAACAACCGCGATGTCTTCCAGCATTTCCTTTCTGCGGTCGCCGAATCCGGGCGCCTTTATCGCAAGCGCATTGAATCCTCCGCGAAGGCGGTTCACGACAAGGGTCGCAAGCGCTTCGCCCTCCACGTCTTCCGCAACAATCACGAGCTCTTTTTTCCCGGCGCGCGCCATTTTTTCCAAGAGCGGCAGGATTGATTGAATCGTCGAGATTTTTTTGTCCGTAATCAGAATCTCTGCATCTCCCATAACGGCCTCCATCCGCTCTGCATTCGTAACCATATATGGAGATACAAACCCGCGGTCAAATTGAAGCCCCTCAACGACTTCCTTCTCAATTCCCGTCCCTTGCGATTCTTCAACCGTCACCGCGCCGTCTTTTCCGACTTTTTCAACTGCTTCCGCGATAATTTTCCCGAGTTCTTCAGATTCCGCGGAAATCGTCGCGACCTGCACAATTTCTTCCTTTGACTTCACGGGCTTTGCCATCTCTTGGAGCTTCTTCACGATATGGTCGCGGCCTTTTTCAAGCTCGCTCCGAAGACCGATTACATTTACTCCCGCGGTCGTATACTTTAGTCCTTCATGCGCCAGCGCCTGCGCAAGAATGACCGATGTTGTCGTGCCGTCGCCCGCGGCATCGTTTGTTTTCGACGCCGCTTCCTTGATGAGCTCGGCGCCCATATTCTCAAATTTATCCTCAAGCTCGATTTCTTTTGCGATTGTTACGCCGTCGTTCGTGATCTGTGGCGAGCCAAAGCTCTTATCGAGAACAACATTCCGCCCTCTTGGCCCGAGCGTAATTTTTACCGTATCCGCGACCTTATCCATCCCGTGTTTCAGGGCTTGTCGCGCTTTCTCATCGAATTGTATTTGTTTAGCCATGATTGTCTAAATTTTAGAACGAAGTGAATGAAATTTAGGAACAATCATGAGCATCCCTCTCCAATTTTCCCGCATTGTCACGAAAACTTTTTGAAAAGAGAAACTCATGAATTTTTCCTGCGAAGCGCGCGGCCGAATAGGCCATCCCTCGTTGGGCGAAGCGCTTCGCTCTCGCACACCTCGGAAAATTGGGGAGGGGTGCCATACCTTCGCCTAAAAATGTTAATCCAAAATTGCTAATATATCCTCTTCCCTCGCAATTAAATATTCTTTTCCATCGACCTTCACTTCCGCCGGACCGTATTTCGTGAAAAGAACGCGATCGCCCTTTTTCACGCTCATGGGAATTTTTTTGCCCTCATCGGATATTTTGCCGGGCCCTACGGCAAAGACCTTCCCCTCCTGCGGCCGTTCCTTATCCGCGGTCTCGGGAAGATAAATTCCCGCCTTTGTCTTTCCCCCTTTGTCTTCGAGGGGCTCGATGACCACGCGGTCACCCAATGGCTGAATCTTCATAGGATTATATAGTTATGTGAATATATAGAAATGACCTTTTAGCAGTCACTAGCTTCGAGTGCTAATCCATTATATAGAACAGCACTCCCCTGTCAAGAGGTTTCAAATGCAAGAAAAAAGCCGCGTATGCGGCTCACGAGCTATGCTTCCTATTAAGGAAAGCAGAATAAAAATGGCCGATAATGCTACTTATCGCGAAGATCGCTGCAACGTGGATATAAGGACCAGGATTGACAAGTTCAACGCCGAGGATCATAACCGATGGCGTTCCTGCTGCAATAAGAACGAGTGATCCCGCAAACATGCAGAGCGATATGAATTTCCCCTTTCCACAGATGTTTGCTCCGACCATACCCGGCCTCTGACCCTCAAAAAGATATATGAGAAGTCCGACGACGCCGAAAACAAGAAGAGATACATCTGCTGCGAAAGTGAATACCGTCCAGGTAAAGTGGTCAGCTGGAATCCCCACTGCAAGAATTGTCGACCAGATATAAACCTTATCTGCTACCGGATCGAGAGCAGCGCCGATGACCGTCTTTTGATTGAATATGCGCGCACAAAGGCCGTCGAGAAGGTCGGTAAGACCAAGAACAATGCAAAGAACAAATGCGATGTCAATGTTTCGGAATGAAGTGCCGAGAAACTGTTCTTGACCCGCCATCACGAGCGGGAAGAGAAACGGCGATCCTGCGATTCGCGCAAGCGTGAACCAGTTTGGAAATTTGCGGTAGAGATCCCGCAAATGATCCCGGAAGTTCATTCTGCCCTCCTTCGTGAACTATCCGAGTTATACCCAAAGCCAAAAATAAATGCAAGGTATTTTTTTGACTTACTCGATGAGTCCGCTCGCTTTGAGACGCGGTAAAACCTCCTCGCCAAAAATAGATCCGATTTTAATATTCGAAGGTGGACTTGAACTAATCCACAAAAACTCCTCAATTTCATTGCCCGGTGCAATCTCACCCTCCCACGCCTCAACAAGGAACACATCCATTTTGATTGTAAGATGTTCCTCGCCCGCGCCAGGATGAAAAAACGTGCCAAACGGCTTTAGATGTTCCTTCTTCACTCGTATCGAAAGCTCCTCTTCTAACTCTCTCACAAGCGCACTCTCCGAATCCTCTCCCTGTTCAATCCTTCCTCCAGGCGCATAAAATATATCCTTCCCGTTCGAACGCGTGACTAAAAATTTCCCATCTTTGATGAGAATTCCGCCAGCTTTATAAACGTTGATCACGCCGCTCATGGAGAAATATGAAGAACCGAGATTTTTTCAGTAAATTCCTTTGGATATTTTATTTGAAGCAGTGCGCCTGCCTCTTTTGATTCAAACCATCGAAATTCAGTATGCTCGTTACTTAAAATGACGGAGATCGGTTCTTCTACCCTGCAGGTATAGACAGAAAGGATCAAACCTGTGTCAGTACCATCTCGAGGAATCCTGATATTTGATAAAACCATTGCGAGGGGCGCTGTACGTGTGATATTCGTGATTCCCGTTTCTTCTTTGACTTCGCGTTTCAGCGTCTCTTCGATGGTTGACCCTCGATGAATCCGGCCGCCCGGAATGTCCCAGTACGGATCACCGGAAAAACCCTTCAGCATTTCTTTATTTACCTTCAAGAGCAAAATATGCCCCTCGGAATTTACGATGAGCGCTTTAATGCCTAATTGAAATAAATCTTCATTCATTGCTTATGTTGTTCTTTATAAAACTGCGATAGAAGAATTATACTTATTTATCGCTTTTTCAGCCACTGGCCGGTGTAGGAATTTTTGACCCTTGTGATGTCCGCCGGAGTCCCTTCCGCGACAATTTCACCACCCTTATCCCCGCCTTCCGGACCAAGATCAATTATCCAATGTGCATTTCTCAAAACGTCAAGATTATGCTCAATCACAAGAACCGTATTCCCTTTCTCAACAAGAGAATGAAGAACCTTGAGAAGCTTTGCAATATCATCGAAATGGAGCCCGGTTGTCGGCTCGTCCAATATATAGAGCGTTGTCCCGGTGTCGCGGCGTGAAAGTTCTGTCGCAAGCTTGGTCCGCTGGGCCTCGCCCCCGGAAAGCGTTGGCGCGGGCTGACCAAGCTTTACATACCCAAGTCCGACCTCCCAAAGCGTATCGAGTTTTGCCTTGATCCCCGGAACGCGCAGGAAAAATTCCCTCGCGTCTTCAACGGTCATATCAAGGACGTCTGCAATATTTTTCCCGTTGTATTCGATGTCGAGCGCCTCGCGGTTGTATCGCTTTCCCCTGCACTCTTCACATTCAACATAGACGTCGGGCAAAAAATACATTTCGATTTTTTTCACCCCCTGGCCTTCACATGCCTCGCACCTGCCGCCTTTTACGTTGAATGAAAATCTTCCCGGTCCGTATCCGCGCGAGCGCGCATCAAAGGTTGACGCAAAAACGCCTCGTATGAGTCCGAATGTGCCCGTGTATGTCGCAGGGTTTGACCGCGGAGTCCGCCCGATCGGTGACTGATCAACCACAACGATCTTATTCGTCTGATCCGCCCCGATAATTTCCCCGTGTTCCCCCGGAATCACATGCGCCCCGTAAAATTTCGCCAAAAGCGCACGAGAAAGAATATCATTGATAAGGGTTGACTTCCCGGAGCCGGAGACGCCAGAGACGCACACAAATTTTCCTAAAGGAATTTTTACGTCGATATTTTTCAAGTTGTGCTCTTTTGCGCCTTTGATAACGATATATTTTTCTTTCGCGCCGCTATCGGCCGGAAATTTTTTTGAAAAATCGATTTCTTTTTTACCGGAAAGATACTCGCCGGTGAGCGTGCGGGCTTTAAAAATTTCCTTTGCCGTACCCTCGAATATGACGGTACCTCCATGCTTTCCCGCACCCGGGCCAAGATCAATAATCCAGTCAGCCTCTCGCATGGTCTCGGCGTCATGCTCAACAACAATAATCGTATTCCCGATGTCGCGAAGATTCTTGAGCGTCTGTATGAGCCGCGCATGGTCTCGCGCATGGAGCCCAATCGATGGCTCGTCCAAAATATAGATGATCCCCGTGAGACGCGATCCGATTTGCGTCGCGAGCTTGATTCGCTGAGCCTCGCCTCCTGCAAGAGTCGTTGACTCGCGGGAAAGCGTGAGATATTCAAGGCCCACATCTTTCAGAAACGTAAGCCGCTTTGATATTTCTCTTATCAATGGAAGCGCTACCTGAAACTCCGATGACCCCAACGTGCCTTGCTTGTTTGCGCCAATCTCCCTAAAATATTCTTCTGCTTTTTCTACCGTTCGATCACTAACACTCGCAATATTTTCATCCCCGATCTTCACGCCAAGCGCTTCCGGCCTAAGCCGCTTCCCATTACACGACTCGCACACTTTGATTACCATGTATTTTTCAATCTCCGCCCTGGTGAAATCAGAATCCGTGTCTTTCCATCTGCGCTTCAGATTCGGAATTACTCCCTCGAACGCATTCTCCCTCTTTTCCTCGCCCTCATCAAAGACATCCGCGCCTCTTTCGCCATTTAAAATAACGTCAATGACTTTCGGAGGCAATTTTTCAAGCGGCGTATTCAGCGAAAACTTATACCGGGCCGCCAAGTCGTCCAAAATCCACCAGTACCACGACTGCCTTCCCAAGCGATGCGACGCCGATGCCCACGGCCGGATTGCGCCCTCCGCAACCGTCAGGCGCTTATTCGGAATCACAAGCTCGGGTTGAACTTCAAGAACAGACCCGAGGCCGGTGCATGCGGGGCACGCACCGTAGGGCGAGTTAAACGAAAACGTTCTCGGCTCAATCTCCGGCAAATTCACGCCGCAATCGGTGCATGCAAAAAATTGAGAAAAAAGAGTGTCTTCCACATCTTTTTTGCCCGGCACGACCGCGCATGCGAGCATGTTTCCTTTTCCTATCTTAAGCGCGGTTTCCACAGAATCCCGAATCCGCGCGCGTTCGATATCTGCGCCGGGTGAAAAACGGTCCACCACAACCTCAAGCGAATGCTTTCGCTTTTTATCAATCGCGCGGGCAAGAAGGTCGTCGATACGCATAAGTTCGCCATCAAAGCGAATGCGCAAAAATCCGGCGGTTTTTACTTCCTCGACGACCGAGCGGTGCTCGCCCTTTTTGCCGCGCACGAGAGGCGCAAGAATCGCTACTTCGGTTTTTTTTGGAAATTTTGAGATTGACGCGACGATATGGTCCACGGACTGCTTTTTTACGGGCTTGCCGCAATTCGGACAATGGGGTCGGCCCACGCGCGCAAATAAAATACGAAAATAATCATAAATTTCCGTAATTGTCCCTACGGTCGAACGCGGATTTTTCGAAATTGATTTCTGGTCTATGGAAATCGCGGGAGAGAGCCCTTCGATTGATTCGACGTCGGGCTTGTCTTTTACTCCCAAGAATTGGCGCGCGTAGCTTGAGAGCGACTCAACGTAGCGGCGCTCCGCCTCGGCGTAGATCGTATCAAACGCCAAAGACGACTTTCCGGAGCCGGAAAGGCCGGTGATCACGATAAATTTGCCCTTGGGTATATCGAGGTCAATATTTTTTAAATTGTGCACCCGCGCGCCGCGGATTCGTATGACTCCTCCGAAACTGCCTTTTTGAGAAAATTCTTTTTTCATCCCGTTAGAAGTCTGTTTTTCCCGATTTATCATTCAGTTTGACAAACTCGATTTATAATCTGAATCCCAGCAACGATCTTACAAAAAAAGGGTTTACTTTTTTCATTCCTAGACTTCTAACGGGATTCATTGACACCCAATGATACTCTGTTCGCCGCGAAAAGGCAAGGAAATGACATTCTTAAAATCCGGGAAGGAAAGTGCTATTATTCCAACTGATTATGGCCATTCGGAAACTTTCGAAAAAAGCGCCTAATTCGCCGGGCGTGTATATATTCCGCCGCGGGAAAATCCCCATCTACGTCGGCAAAGCCGAGAATCTGCGAAAGCGGCTTTCTTCGTATTTCCGGAAAAACGCGGGACAAAAAGTTGAATCGCTCCGCGAAGAAGCGACCCGGCTTGAATGGGTCGAACTCTCCTCTGACATCGAAGCCCTCATCAAAGAATCAGAGTTCATCAAGAAATACCGACCGAAATATAACATTTTGATGCGGGACGACAAAAATTATTTCTATGTCGGATTTTCTCAGGATGAATTTCCGAAAATTTTCATAACCCACCAACCGTTTCGTACGGAAAATTGGGCCGAAAGCAGTTCAGGCTTTCGGCGGGCGAAGCCCCGGAATTCGTTGAGGAGACGAATTTTGAAAATTGAAAATTCTTCGTATGTTGGTCCTTTCACCTCCGGCTCCGCGCTCTACCAAACACTTCGGATGCTTCGCCGCATTTTCCCCTATTGTACGTGCAAAGAGCTTCACAAAAGGCCCTGCCTCAATGTCCAAATCGGCAGGTGCCTTGGATGTTGCTGCATAAAAAGCGAAGAAGGAAACAAACCCTGCGCTCTCCGATACCGGGAAAATATAAAAAACCTGGGCGCGGTCTTACGTGGCAGAAGAAAAACGCTTCTCGGAGAGCTTAAGAGAGCCATGCGCGCGGCCGCAAAAAAAGAGGAATTTGAGCGCGCGGCAGAGCGTCGTATGCAAATCGAAGGAGTTGAAAATATATTTTTGCATCGGGCGTTTTTAAACCCCGCGCTCGCAGGAGGGCGGCGGGGACACGACTGGCAGAAAATCGAGCGAACGATTCAAACGATTTTCGGAACACGCAAGCAAATTTTCCGCATCGAAGGATATGATATATCAAATATTTCCGGCTCTTCGGCAACAGGATCCATGATCGTATTCACGAACGGCGTACCCTCGAAAAGCGACTACCGAAAGTTTAAAATTAAGACGGTGCATCAGATAAGCGATGTTGATATGCACCGGGAGGTCATCATGCGCCGGTTTAA
>MHQD01000038.1 GCA_001822215.1 Candidatus Sungbacteria bacterium RIFCSPHIGHO2_01_FULL_50_25 | reverse complement strand
TGAAGGATATTTAAAAATATCAAAACGGCTTGTCTCAAACAAGAAAAGTGTTTTTGCTCTGAGGGCGGAGGGAAACTCTCTCAATAAGGCAAATATCGATGGAAAAAATGTGGAGAGTGGAGACTTCGTAATAGTAGATAGTGAAAATACATCGCCACATGATGGCGATTACATCGTGTCTATAATGGATGGTATGGCGAATATAAAAAAGTATCTGCTGGATAAAAAGAATTCTAGAATTGCTTTGTTGTCAGAATCAACCCAGGAATATTCACCAATCTTTATTCACGAAAATGATGATTTTAAAATCAGCGGTAAGATTGTTGATGTGGTGAAGAACATAAAGCAATAAAATGCTAAAATAAACGTAGAAATTTTATGAAGAAAAAACAAATCAAATTTAAATTAGCAGAATTATTTTCCGGTCCTGGTGGACTTGCTCTCGGTGCAATCCGATCATTTGCTGAAAATAAAGATACTGCCTATGGTATCGAGCCTGTTTGGGCAAACGATTACGACGCTGATACATGTAAAACATACGCTCGCAATATCCACAATGGAAGTGAGGAAAGTGTCGTTTGCGCTCCTGTCCAAGAAATAGATTTTAAAAAAGTACCAAAGTTTGATGTGCTTGCTTTTGGATTCCCTTGCAATGACTTTAGTGTTGTTGGGGAACAAAAGGGATTTGATGGAAAATTTGGCCCTCTCTACTCTCATGGAGTCAGAGCAATAAATACACATAATCCAAAATGGTTTATTGCGGAAAATGTTAGCGGTCTACAGAGTGCAAATGGCGGAAACGCTTTCAAACAAATTTTAAAAGACCTCGGTTCAGCAGGAAAAGGCTATGTTCTCACGCCACATTTATATAAGTTTGAAGAATACGGAGTACCTCAACAAAGACACCGAATTGTCATTATTGGCATAAGAAAAGATTTAGGCTTGAGATTCAGAGTTCCTGCTCCGACTACAAAATACAATTATGTAAGCGCACGAGAAGCAATAGAAAACCCGCGAATACCAGATGACGCGCAAAATCACGAACTTACCAAGCAATCTGCAGGTGTTGTTGAGCGGCTAAAACACATCCCAGCTGGAGAAAATGCTTGGTATGAGGGAATACCGCAACATTTGAGACTAAACGTGAAAGGTGCTCGAATGAGTCAAATCTATAAGCGATTAGATCCAAAAAAACCGTCCTACACAATCACTGGAAGTGGAGGAGGTGGAACACATGTTTATCACTGGTCAGAACACCGAGCACTCACAAACCGGGAAAGAGCGCGACTACAATCTTTCCCTGATAATTTTGTATTTGAAGGTTCAAAGGAAAGTGCGAGAAAGCAAATTGGCATGGCAGTGCCCCCTGTTGGAGCACAGGTCGTTATTTCTGCCGTACTTAAAACTTTTGCAGGAATCCCTTATGAATTTATTGAGTCAAAAATGACTAACGGAGAAGCTAACGCACAAGAGATGGCAAGTCTATTCACTGAAATAGAAGCAGGGGCTACAGTTGCTTTATAAGTTCTTCCCAATCTTTCTTAGATTTTCTCAAGAGGCCAGATTCTTTGACAAATCGAACACCGTCAAATTCTTGTCCGGGAATTGATTTTGTTTCTCGCAAGTCGGTGTAGTGACACCAACCCACAACCTCACAGGGTATATTTATGAAGTCCGGCATTAAATCTTTGTATTTGGAATAATGGGGTTTATCTTTTACGGCTTCATTTACCTCCTCTTTTGTTAGTCTTAAAAGATGATCATCGGGAATATTTGGACGACAGTAGATATAAATATCTGATCTACGTTCTTTTATTCTTATTTCGTTTTCTCCAAGTACCAAGAAAGCACTTTTTGGTTTAGATGATTTTATACCAATACCTATTTTTGGTATTCTCATTTTTCCATTTTCCTTAACAGCTGTAATGTCTTGCAAAACAATTTTGTCGCGAATATCAAAATCGAGCTCAACGTCTAGGTTAAACTCTCTTTTAAAGAATTTTCTTACAGCAACTTCTCCAAGCTGTCCTTTTACCCAATTTGTTATTTTCTGCCCAAACTCTCTTTGGCGTCCAGTACCAAAGTCTGACTGCACATAATTGCGAAAGTGTTGTGCGAGAGCAAAATCCAGACACAAAGCATAGTCGTCTTTACTCAAATCAACAGTTCTCCATGCCAATCCTTCTTTCCATTTAAATAGGATGTCTTGATCAAAATAAAAACGACCCCTTCCACCATTTCTATCGATGCAGGGAAATTCAGCCGCATTTTTGAAGTAGTTGTCAAAAGTCTTGTCATCAAGACCTAAATATTCAACAGCTTCTTTTTTGGTGAGTAATTTTGACATAATCTTTATTTTAGCCCAAGAACCCTTATTTTGCTTGGGTTCAAAGTTGCCAATCTGGCGGAGGGGGTGAGATTCGAACTCACGGTGGGTTGCCCCACGTCGGTTTTCAAAACCGATGCATTAGACCTCTCTGCCACCCCTCCCTGTCCAACTGTTGTAGCATACAACGCCCGTTCGCACCCGCGGATGATACAATTTGGGTACACGTATGCCCAATCAGAATGCGGTGTTGCACTGGAGCGCGTATGAGCACGAGCATGTCGAGCGCGGGAGCGACTGGTATTTGGCACTCGGCATCGTGGCCGTGTCCATCGCCGTCACGAGCATTCTCTTTCACGACGTCCTCTTTGCTATTTTGATTCTCGTCGCGGCGACGACTATCGCTCTGCAGTCGCGACAAGCGCCCGATATCGCGCAGTTCGAGATTTCCGACCGTGGCATCCGCATCAACGGCACCCTGCATCGCTACCGCGAAATCATCGCCTTCTGGGTGGAAGACGAGCATCCGAACCATCGTCCGCTACTACTCGTCGACACCACAAAAATCCTCGCACCCAATCTCATCATCCCGATTGAGCACGTCGACCCGCGCGAGATTCGCGCTTTCCTGAAAGAGCATGCGGAAGAGCGGCACATGAAAGAGCCGCTTCCGCACAAAATACTGGAGTTTCTCGGTCTCTAAACCCGACTAACTGCTGATGGTGAAAGAATCGGGCGTAAATCCGTAATCAATGTAGTCGGGGTTATTCGGGTCGGAGGTATCGGTGTAGAGCGCGGCCTCAATGCCGTACGAGCGACCGGGGATGAGATCGGTGCCGCACACCATATTAGAAGTAGCGTCGCAGGTACTGGTCGCAGTGGGGAGTTGCCATGCATAGGTACTGCTCGCGGCGAGTTCGTTGCGGATAAGCGCCGTCGTCGCTTGGAGACGGACGTCGTAGAGCCAAAGCGCGATGTGTGCGCCCGAAGGCGGGTCCGCCGCGCGCCACGATACGTTGACCGTGCCACCGCGTGAAGCGGACGCTCCGTCGGCATCGGACCAGACCGTCACCGAGCCGGTGTTCGGGTCTTGGTCGGTGATATCCGGCTGGCCGACGACGTTTACCGTCGTCGTCGCGTCGCGCGTCCCTCCGCCGATGGTGACACAGTGCAGAAGTATATGAATCGGGGACGTGAGCGGCGAAGTGCTCGCCATGCCGTTGACGCTGGTATTGAGCGCGTTCTCGGCGGTAAACGCGCCGTCTTCGGGACTGGAGACGACGCAGGATTGCATACCGGTCGTTATCCATCCGATGGTCGAGGCCGAGCCGGAGGCGACGACTTTGGGATTGGCGATGAGGACGATGGTAGGGCGTCCTATCTGCACGGAGCACTGCGCCTGCGCCGAAGCACCTTGGTTGGTGCAGTTGAGAAGGAAATTTGCGCCGGTCGCACCTGCCGGCGGTGTCGAAATAACGGTCGTCGTCGAGCCCGATGTCTGATTGCCGGTATCAAATCCCTGCCCCGTACTTCCCGTCGAATTGCCGCAACCATAGGAAATGGTGATGGTCATGCCCACGTCGGCGACCTGCGGCTGACACGATATCTGTGCCGTCGGCACGACGGTACCGCCCGGCACGCACTGCCAGCCCGTAGTGCACTGATAACCGTTGCTCTGTTGTGTCGTCAGCGGCCTCCACGTGCCGTTCTGACACCCCGCCGGATTTGGCTGTGCTGGTGCCGCGGGGCATGTGTTGGTATTCGACGTTTGCTGACACGGCTGTGGGGGCATCGGCGGCATGACCCCGTACCCGCCGAAACCGCCCGTAGCACCGTAGCCTCCGAAGCCGCCTCCACTAAGCTGGTTCAACTGTTGCTGGTAGTTGTATTGCTGGAGTTGATAGTTGTATTGCTGTAATTGCTGATTGTATTGCTGTTGTTGCTGTGCATACGCATTAGGGTCCGACGAACACGCCGGCGCGGCCGGCGGTTGCGCCAGACTCTTCGCAAGACCTTGTGCAAGTCCGCCCAAAATCGCTTTCATAATCCCGTCGAGCCCCCCGCCCCCGCCGCCCGGTTTCTCGGGTGTCTGCTGTTGCGTACCCGGACCCTGAGGGAACGTTTGCTGTCTGTTCTTCGGTAGCGGTGGCGCATTTTTGTCGTTGTAACAACCAGACGGAAATGCTGTACCTGCGGGAACCTCCCTGACATCGAAAGGATCGATGCTTTTTATGCAGTGGTAATCTTTTGGTACGATATCCCCTGCGCCAATTTTCGGCTCAGAAGCTCCTTCATTTGGATTTGTCGTACTATCCGGCGTCAGGTCTTCTTTCGTTAATGTATCGCAGTTGCCGTCGGCGCAGCCACGAAGACCTGCCGAATATATCGTCGGGTCACCCGCCACATTTGTCGGCGCAAACGGTAGCTGTGCCGCCGGGTTCCCTTCCGCCGGCCAGGCAATCGTACCGTCATACGTATTTGACCACCCTTCCAGGGGAGTAGTTGGCGCAGTAGACGGACTAAACGCACTTACGATTGTATAAGTGCCATTGCCGTTGAGGAAATATCGGGTTTCCGTTGGAGCAATCAATCCCGAATATCCCGGGGCAGAGGAGTTAGTTATAAAATTCGCTTGCGGGACGTTCGTGCCCGCTGTAACACCGGTCAGACTGGAAGCGAATACGCCACCGTTGTACTGTTTCGCAGGACCACAATTTTGCAAACTTCCATTGCA
>MHQD01000037.1 GCA_001822215.1 Candidatus Sungbacteria bacterium RIFCSPHIGHO2_01_FULL_50_25 | reverse complement strand
GATCGCGATAAATGCGATACTGTTCATACCTCGAAACGAGCGAATCTCCCTATCTTGATATTTTCGCCAAAGCGCCCGATCGCCTCATTGATGACATCAATCACTTTTTTGTCCTGATCTTTGACAAACGGCTGGGGAAAGAGTGAGAGCGCGCCGAAATGGGCTGCGAGCTTTCCTTCGACAATATTACGCGTGATTTGCTCGGGCTTCCCCAGCGCGAGCGCATCCTCTCCGAAACGAGCTTTTTCGGCGTCCCACTCTTCTTTCGGAACAGAATCAAGCGAAAGATACAGCGGGTTCATTGCCGCAATATGCATCGCGACATCATGCGCAAGTTCCTTAAACGCGGGGTTTCGCGCGACAAAATCAGTCTCGCAAAAAACTTCAACCATCGATCCGATTCGTCCGTTCGAATGAAGATATATCTCCACAATCCCCGCCATGGTCTCACGCGAAGCCTTCTTTACCGCAGCGCTCCCGAGCTTTCGCTCAAGCCACAGAATTGCTTTTTCCTTGTCGCCGCGCGACTCTTCAAGCGCTTTTTTAACATCAGCAATACCGGCGCCTGTATGCTCGCGAAGCTCTTTGATATCACTTACCGAAATCATAGAAAAAAAGATACGATTCTCGTATAAATGCTGATGCCTGGATTACGGCGCTTGCGGAGTCTGCCGTTCTTCTTCGGGGCTGATTCGCGCCTCCCGTATGCCCTCTTCTATCGATTCAAGAATTTCCCCGCAGAGGTACTTGAGTGATGGAAGCGCGTCGTCGTTTGCCGGTATGGGCCAGTCAACGAGCCGGGCGTCAGAATTCGTGTCAACGAACGCGACCACCGGTATCTTCATTCTTTTTGCCTCGCGAACTGCAATCGGATCAAACGTGATATCGACGACAAACACCGCATCGGGCATGCGCTTTAACGTCCGCACACCGCCGAAGAAACGAGAAAGGCGCTCAATCTCTTCACCTTTTTTAAGCCGCTCTTTCTTTGTATATTTCTCGAGCTCTCCTGTTTTCTGCTCGTGTTCCAAACGCTCAAGATATTCCACGCGCTTTGAAACTACTTTGTAATTGGTGAGTGTCCCGCCGATCCAGCGCTCGGTGAAATAAGGCATGCCGGTTTTCTCTCCAATTTCCTGAATGAGTTTGCGCGCGGCGGGGCGCGTCCCGACCAAAAGAATGAGTCCTTTTTTTGCGGCGATACGCTTCAGAAAATCGCACGCGAGAGCGAGCCGCTCTTTTGTCTTGAGAAGATCGATGAGAGAAATCGAATTACGAATGCCGAAAAGATACGGCGCCATCGACGGATGGAATTTTGCCTTGGAGTGCCCAAGGTGTACTCCCGCCTTTGCCATTTCCTCAATGTCTTTATCGATCGGTTGTGCAATACCGGGAATATCCTGATTTATGGTTTGCGTACTCATAAAGACGAGCATATCAGATTTCCGGGGATCTTGCAAGATACCCGGGAATCTGGTACATTACAATGGTTATGAATCCCGTTAAAAGCCGCGATCGCGGTTAGCGGGATATATACACATAGGGCTACGATAACCCGAATTCTATTAGTAATTTTAAGCGCTTTGCGACTTTAGATCGCGATCTGCTTTTAACGGGATGAAAACCGATACCCACCCGCCATACCATACGGCACACGTGAATTGTGCCTGCGGAAATACGTTCAAAGTAGGGTCCACAAAAGAGCGGCTCGATATTGAAATTTGCTCAAAATGCCACCCGTTCTATACAGGGGGCTCAAAAATAATAGACACCGCTGGCCGCGTAGAAAGATTCAAGGCGCGCCTTGCAAAAAAGAAAAAACACTAATACCCGCACAGGGGCACTGACCCGGAGAGCGCCTCCGGCATCTTTCCCCTATTGCGGTTTTTTTATCCCGCCGATATGGAAAAAAACAGCTCAAAACAAAAACTAATGGAACGGAAGCGCGAGCTTGAAGCGGCTCTTTCAGACCCGGAAAATATCCGAGATCAGGAACTAATGAAAACGCTTTCGATTGAATTTTCCCGGGTAGAAAAATCACTTTCGGCAATCCTTCGCCTCGCCGAGCTTTCCCAAAAAATCGAAGAGGTGCGCGAAATGTCTCACGGGAACGACCCAGAATTTGTAAAAATCGCAGAAGAAGAGCTTCGAGCGCTCGAAAAAGAGCGCACTGCTCTTGAGGAAAAAATTTCTGAGGAAGGGAAAAATCTTCCAGACAACCTCATCATGGAAGTCCGCGCAGGCGCGGGCGGAAACGAGGCAGGCCTTTTTGCGATGGAATTATTTTCAATGTATTCGAAATTTGCGGCTTCGCGCAGATGGAAGACGACGATTCTCGACGAATCAAAAAGCGAAGCCGGAGGGTATAAAGAAGTTATCGCCGAAATCGAGGGCGAGGGCGCGTATAAAACCCTTCGCTACGAATCCGGAGTCCACCGGGTCCAGCGAATCCCGGAAACGGAAAAATCAGGACGAATACACACCTCGACCGTTTCCGTCGCAGTGCTTCCGAAAGCACGCGAGGTCGATATTGAAATCCGGCCCCAGGATATTACGCTCGAATTCTCCCGTTCCGGGGGCGCCGGGGGCCAAAACGTGAATAAGGTGGAAACCGCGGTACGCATAATCCACCACCCGACCGGAATCGCCGTACGGAGCCAAGAGTCGCGCTCACAACAAAAAAACCGTGAGCGCGCGATGGAGATACTCCGCGCAAAACTCCTTGATGCAAAAATCCAGGATGAAGAAAGGAAGCTCGCGAGCGAACGGCGCTCGCAGATCGGAACAGGCGACCGATCAGAAAAAATCAGAACCTATAATTTTCCGCAAGATCGCGTGACTGATCACCGCATCAAAGAATCATGGCACAATCTCCCATCAATTCTTGAAGGAAATATCGAATCGATCATTGATGCGCTCCACACAAAAACGCGAGCTGAAGGATTAGCAGACGACGACTAAAATACGACATAAGGATACGTCTAGAGAACCCGGTCAATATTTCTAGAAAGAGAGATAATGGTATTCGCGTACCATCGGCAGATGCTCGTCGAACACGTTGGTTTCCCCGAAATATACGCCTTTGCCGCTCGTATCTCCCCTTCCGGCGTCTGCGATGTTGCGCCAGAATCCGCCAAGTAGAGCGCGGATGCGGTAAACGCATCTTCCACATTCCACGGACTCGGAGGATTGTGACCGGTAAGTTTTGCCACGCGCTCTTTAAACAAAAGCCATGTGGTCGGAATAAACTGCGCAGGCCCCATGGCGCCCCCGCATCCGTAAGACGGACGTCGGGACACCGGCATCTTATCCGGATCAAGGCCTAATTCCGCAGTAATTGCGAGAAACGCATTCTTCGCGGCTTCCGCAGTTTTCGGCTGTTTCAGACTGATATAACAATCATACATGTCCCGTTTCCAATTCCCCGTTCCAAGATTCGTACCGACTGAAATCACGCCGTTTTCAAACTGCCGACCGGTCTCAACCTCCAAAAGCGCCAAAAGAAACGCTGTTCGAATTCCGGTCCGCTTTGCCGCAAGCTCGGCATATCTAATCGCCTCTTCCGCGGTAATTCCCGTCCGCTCAATATAGAAAAGCTGGGTTCGGAGCGTTGCAATATCGCGCTTTTTTGATTTCAAAAGCTGCTGGAACACTACTTCTTTCCCTTGCGTATCCTTCAGGAGATTGTCCTTCTCCTTTTTTTTATCAGAAAGAAGGCGCCGCTCTACATCCTGGACGGATTTCAGATCGCTTTGCTCTTTTTTAAACTCTTCAAGCTCTGTCTGCTCCTCTTCAAGCGTTGCCACGTCTTCATGAAAACCAGTCAAGTCATCCTGAATTTTTGCCTGCACCTGTTTGACGCCGGCGAGCGTTGCAAAAAATTCGGAAAGGGTTACTTTTTTAAAAAATACGGAGATAATACTCTCGTGGTCATATGTATAGAGAGCGAAGAGACTCGCGCCGAGCGATTTTCGCGACTTTTCAATCCTCGCCTCAAGAATCCCGACTTCCGCTTCTTTTTTTCGTATCTCAAGCCGGGCCTTCTGTACCGCGAGGTCAAGCCGCCTAATTTCAATCTCCTTCTTTTTTACCTCGCTCTGGATTGAAGAAATCTCGTTTGAGAGAGATCGTTTTTCACCTTGAATCTTTTGGACAGTCGCATCTATCTTTTGGGCTTCCGCCTCAAGTTCCTGAATTTGACGTTCCAGTTCGGCGCGTTTATCCGCAGATCCGTTTTCTTGGGCAAATCCATTTCCTGGAAACATCAACAGCGCGACGGCACACGCGCAAAAAAACACCTGCACCGGGCCAGGTTTAGGGCGGAATCGCATGAATATCTGCACCATGTCAATAGTATAACAAATTTCCCTCGCAAAAACGAGAGAAACCTATTTTTCTACAACCTCCTCTTCTGTTTCTTCCTTTACCTTTTCTTCAGACTTAATCTCGCGCTCGGTCTTTACCTCTGCAACTTCTTCAACCGCCGGTGTTTCTTCTATCGCCTTCAATTCTTCTTCTGAGCGCGGCGTCTCAATAAGCACAACAACATCATCCATACGCCCATGGAATTCCACGCCTTTTGGTGCGACAAGTTCGCGTACGTGGAGCTTTGCTTCGAGATCCGAGAGAGAAGAAAGGTCAACTTCAATCGCATGAGGAAGATCTTTCGGAAGCGCTTCGACTTCAATCTCGTGCATGACTTTTATGAGAATGCCGCCAAAATTCTTCACCGCAGGCGCCTCGCCCGCGAATTCAAACGGCACTTTATGCCGGATCGCCCTATGTTCCGGTACGGCGTAAAAATCAACATGCTGGGGCACACCCTTCAGGGGATCGAATTTAATATCATAGATCAAAACATCATGCTCTTTTTTCCCATCGATTTTTAACTTAAAAATCGTTGACTCCCCCGCCTCTCGAAACACCTTCATAAAATCAGCATAGGGTACGCTTACCGGCTGGGACGGCACTTTTTCGCCGTATATAACCGCAGGCAAAAATCCCGCCCTCCGCAGGGCGTTTACTTTTTTCCCTAATTCAGTTCGTGGCTTTACTGCGAGTTCCATACCCTCACGATGCTACCACAGAAAGTCCCATGATGCAATACCGGCCTACACCTTGTTGGATGCCCCAAAAAGCTTCAATTTCCCGATGATAACTTCTTTCATGGCACCAGCCGCCGAGGCGTCGAGCTTATACATCGCGACCTCATCAAGATGCTCTCCGATGGTTTTGCGAAGTTCATTCACGAATGCGACCCGGATATCGGTATTGATGTGAATATTGGCAATACCCGCCTCGATTGCGGCTTTGATTTGCTCATCCGGAATGCCGGAGCCGGCATGGAGTACCAAAGCGACTTCTTCCGGAACTGCCTCACGGATCGCCCGAATCCTCTCAACATCAAGCGCGGGCTCGTCAAGGGAAATTCCGTGAATATTTCCCACTGCAATTGCCAAACGGTTTACCCCGGTAAGCGCAACAAATTTTTTTGCCTCATCGGGATTTGTATAATCCTCGGCCTTCACTTCGATTTTTTCTTTTTGAATTTTTGAGTCCCCGCGCAAATACCCAAGCTCACCTTCAACGCTTATTCCTGATTCCTTCCGCCTTGCATATTCAATCACCTCATTCACACCAGCAACATTTTCCTCAAACGGCAATGCCGATAAATCTATATGAATCGAATCATATCCCGCATCAATCGCGGCCTTTGCCGCTTCCACGCTCTTGTGATGGTCAGCGTTCAGAAATATGGGAATTTGAAACTCTTTTCGCAATCCATCGCGAATACTCGCGGCAATATCGTATCCCAAATGTTTTGCCTCGCCCTCGGATGTTCCGATGATTGCGGGAGTGCCGGCTTCTTTCGCAGCTTCGCAAATCGCGCGCATATGATCTGACTCGGATGCGTTAAAGTGACCGGTAGACCAATGCTCGCGGGTTGCATGAAGAAGAATTTCCTCAAGGGCCATCATATTTTTTGCGGCACGTAGTCAGACGGCGCTTTCAAAAGAAGATTGTGAATTTCTTCCTCGGAAAGAAGTCCGGCCTGCGCGCCAATTTTCTGAACAACTGACATGGAATTTACCGGCCCCCACATAAGGGCCTCACGCACGTCTTTGCCAAGCGCAAGCGCAACGGTAAACGTCGAGGAAAATGCGTCTCCGGCACCAGTTCGCTCAAACGGCGGCTTTGGGTCGGGATAGGCGCGCAAAAAGAGTATTTCTGCACCGTCAAACGTATACGCGCCCTTGGGGCCATCAGTAATAACAACAATTTTCGGGCCGAGACCGCGAACGCTGGAAAGAAGCTTTTTTATATCGTCTTCCTTGGTTTTGAGAATCCGCTGGGCCTCCTCCTTATTGCAAAAAAATACATCGGTTCGCGCATATATTCCGCGAAGAGCATCTGTGCCGAACTTCATCTGAAATGTCCCTGGTTGAAACGCTAACTTTACGTCGAGCTTTTTTGCGAGATACTCCTCGATTTCTTTATGAAACGAAAGTGAATTCTCTCCCATGGATGAAAGATACACCCATTTCGGATCGTCAAAATCCGGAAGGCCGTAGGGATATGTTTCGTGCTTTACGAGAATCGTCCGATCATCGTCAAACCAAAGGACATAATGGTAGTTTGTTTTCATCCCTTTATGGATCACCATAAAGTCGGTGGATACCTTCTCCTTCTGGAGCTGGGCAAGGCACTCCTCGCCGAAATAATCACCGCCGACATTTGAAATAAGGGCGCTCGAAAGCCCGAGGCGCGACGCGGCAACCGCGGCGTTCGCCGAATTCCCAACCGCGGGAACAACAAACACATCCTCATAGGGAATCTTATCTGCAAAGCGCATGCAGATTTCGCGCGTTCCTTTGTCAACATCAATATGCGCGGAAGCCTCCTCGAGCTTAATAAACGCATCAGTCACAATATCCCCGATTGCTACAAAATCGTATTTTTTAGACATAAAATTATCTTATACCATTTTTCTCAACAACAAAACTCCTGCCTTGCACCCCGTTTCAACACCCCAATGCCGATTTCCGCATATCAAGAAATTCGTTCGGGGAAGCGCGGGCAATCGAATTTCGTCCCTCGGCAGAGTTGTAACGGGGTAAACAAGCGGGTGTTTTATGCGAATTTCCTAAGGCGCAAGAAGAGAATTGAGAATATGACTCAACTCCTCGATCTGCCGCTCAAGAGAGAAGATCAATGCGGCAAGTGAACTATCGCCGCCAGAAGATGCGTCTCCCACGCCGACCGGATTCACGGTTATGAGTTTGGTGATGTAGTTATTGCTCTCGCTCGACTCCGGCATCAGGTTATACGGAAGGTCAACGCGGAAACGCAGAAGATGGGTGCAGGGCGCGGTAAATATCTGACATGTCGCGGTCCAAGGGATACTGAAAGTGTGAGTAGCCGCAGGCGCAATGAGCGGCACAGAAAGCGGGCTTCCGATATAGGCGTTGCATCCCGATGACGAGGTACTGCCGGGTCCCTGACAGGTTGAATTGTCGTTTCCGTAATCAATCATCAAATCAGCGTCGTAGCCGCTGCCGGGCATAGCGCCTCCGCCCGCGTTTTTGA
>MHQD01000036.1 GCA_001822215.1 Candidatus Sungbacteria bacterium RIFCSPHIGHO2_01_FULL_50_25 | reverse complement strand
GCCTCGGGCATTACGGTCGGGATTTTTATTCAGGCGTTTATCAATATGGCCGCAATTTCCGGGCTTTTGCCGCTCACCGGCGTGCCGCTGCCGTTTGTGAGTTACGGAGGAACATCTCTTGTGGTAACATTAGTAAGCGCGGGCATACTCCTGAATATATCGAAACACGCATGAATAAAATTTTAGATCCGAAGCACTAGATTCTTCACCCTGTTAGAGAAAAACGCAAAAGTCGAAAAATTCAAGACGGTTGTTGTCTAGATAATGATTTTTACTGTTTAATGGTTTCTGTGTTTTTCTCTAACGGGGTAAACAATATCGAATATCAAATGTTCAGAATTCAAAAAGTGTTTGAAATTTCGAATTTTGGTCGCTGGGATTTAGAAATTAGAATTTTCGTATGAGAATCCTTTTTGCAGGAGGCGGAACCGGCGGACATTTTTTCCCGATTCTTGCGCTCGTGAGGGAGATCAGGCGCGCCGCCGAGGAGGAGCGGTTTTCCGATTTCGAGCTTTTCTACATGAGCCCGGATGAATTTGGCTATGACTTAATGGAGCGGGAAGGGGTAATCCCGGTCAAGATTTCAAGCGGCAAGTGGAGAAATTATTTTTCCATTTTGAATTTTCTTGATATGTTCCGTCTTGCGTTCGGCGTATGGGAGGCATTGTGGAATTTTTTTCTCATTGTTCCCGACGTCGTATTCGTGAAGGGAGGATACGGTTCTCTTCCTGCGGTGATTGCGGCAGTTCTTTTCCGTATTCCGATATTCGTGCATGAATCTGACGCGGTTCCGGGGAAGGTTTCTCGGTTTGCGGCGCGCCATGCCCAGCGCATCGCGGTCGCATTTGAATCTGCTTCTGAGTATTTTCCGAAAGGAAAGACCGCGATCATCGGTATCCCGATCCGGAAAAACATTTTAGGCGGGCGGAAAGAAGACGCGCGCGCCGACCTGAACGTATTTTCAGATCTTCCCGCGATCGGGTTTATTGGGGGCTCCCAAGGCGCGGAGAAAATAAATTCCGTTGTGCTGAATGCGCTTCGCGAACTTACGGCGTCCTACGAAATACTCCACCAGACGGGGGAGAGGCATTGTGATTCGGTCAAGAAAGAGGCCGGTATTATCTTCAGCGGCAGTCCTGAAAGCGTCCGATATCATCCGTTCGGATTTCTCGATGAGGATCAGACCCGCATGTTTTACGCGGCCTCCGATCTTATCGTTTCCCGAGCAGGCGGGACGGCGATCTATGAAATTGCGCTTTGGGGGAAGCCCGCGATTTTGATTCCGCTTCGCGCGGCTATGCAGGATCATCAGACGAAAAATGCGTATGAATATGCCGCGCAAGGGGCGGCGCACGTCATTGAAGAAGAAAATATCACTCCTCACCTTTTGCTTGCGGAGATTAAAAAAATCATTTCAAACCCCGAGGATCTTAAAAAGATGTCATTTGCGGCACAGCGGTTTGCGAAAATCGATGCGGGCGAGGTGATCGCGCGCGAGCTCTTGAAACTCGGTATTCACTAGAGTAGATTTCCTTCGTATGGTAAGAACGCGAATCGCCCCAAGCCCTACCGGATCGCTCCATGTCGGCACGCTTCGCGCCGCGCTTTTCAATTATCTTTTTGCGAAGTCCCAGGGAGGATCGTTTGCGCTGAGGATTGAAGATACGGATATTGAGCGTTCCGACAAAAAGTTCGAAAAAGAAATTTTTCAAGGGTTTTCGTGGCTTGGAATCATCGCTGACGAGGGACCGCTCGAGGGCGGCCCTTTTGCTCCGTATCGGCAGACCGAGCGGATCGGAACATACTCAAAATATCTCGAACTTCTGCTTTCGCAGGGAAATGCGTTTTACTGCTTTCACTCGGAAGAAAATCTTGAGCGCGAACGAAAAGAGCTTATGGCGGCAAAGCGGCCTCCGATTCACGCATGTGAATATCGTTCAATGGAGCGGGCGGAGGCCGAGATGCTCCTCGAGACAAAAGGGGCTGCGATCATCCGTTTTAAAACCCCGCTTGGAAAAATAATTACGTTCACTGACCTGGTTCGCGGAGAAATTTCGTTTGAGTCAGATCTTTTGGGCGATTTTTCGCTCGCAAAAGGACTCACGGCGCCTTTGTATAATTTTGCGGTCGTCGTGGATGATTATGAAATGCAGATTACGCATGTGATCCGCGGGGAAGACCATATTCCGAACACGCCCAAACAGATTCTCATTATAGAAGCGCTTGGGTTTCTGCGGCCTCAGTACGCGCATCTTCCGCTCATTTTGGGATCAGACCGTTCGAAACTCTCGAAGCGCCACGGCGCGACGTCAATCGATGAATACAGGAAAGAAGGATATCTTTCCGATGCGCTTTTTAATTTTATCGCGCTTCTTGGATGGAGCCCCGGCGGCGATCGGGAGATCATGACAAAAGAAGAGATTATCAAGGAATTTTCTCTTGAGCGAGTTCAGAAGTCAGGGGCGATATTCGATGTTGCGAAACTTGATTGGATGAACGGGGAATACATCAGGAAAAAATCTCTGGTGGAGCTCGCAAGGCTTTGCATTCCGTACATCGAAGATTTTTTCAAGTTCAAAATTAAAAATTCAAAATTAAAAATCGGTGACATAAAAAAGATTATCGCATTGGAACAGCCGCGCCTCAAAAAACTCTCCGAGATAGGGGATCGGGCCGATTTCTTTTTTCGCGAACCCGTATACGAAAAAGAATTGCTCCAGTGGAAATCGATGCGTACTGATGAGCTTTCTCAATCTCTTGACAAATCATATGATTTAATTTTCAATATTGAATTTCCTGTTTCAAAAGAAGCAGTTGAAAAGGCGTTTTTTGAGATGATTGGAACAGGGGATAAGGGGAGTATTTTATGGCCGCTTCGGGTTGCGCTTACCGGGAAAAAAGCATCCCCGGGGCCGTTTGAAATTCTTTCAATTTTGCCAAAAGAAGTTGCGTTGAAACGGATCGCCGCCGCAAAGGGACTCCTTGCGTGACGCTGATCGTTGATAGAAATCGCTACGGGATTGTGATACGATTTTTTTGTGGCGAAACAAATGCGCATAGCTGAAAGTACGGCAATAATCGCATGTGCGGTTCTGTTTTTATTTGGCGCGTCGTTGTCGGCGTACGCCGATATAATCGATGACCTTAGGAAGGATGTAGAGACGAAAAACGGCGAAATCCGCCGGCTTGAGGAAGAGGCGGCTAAATTCCGGAAAGAAGTCAGCGCAACGCAGGAGCGCCAAAAAACGCTCAAAGCGGAACTCGCGCGGATCGAAGCGCTTCTCAAGGGACTTCGCAATGATATTGCGGTCACCCAGAAGAAGATCGAGAGAACGAGTACAGAGATTTCGGCGTTTTCTATTGAGATCGCACAAAAAGAAGAGTCTATTTCCACGCTTCGGTCCGGAATCGCGGGGCTCATTGAATCGCTGCGCGAGCGGACTGTCGAGACGCCGCTTTTTGTATTCGTAAAATATTGGCGCCTCTCAGAATTTTTTTCACAGCTTGATTCGATCGAGGTCGCGAACGCGAGAATTTTTGGTTTTCTTACGGAATTGAAGTCGCTCAAACAGGAACTTGAAATCAAGAAAGCGGCGGCAGAGGGCAAGAAAGCGGAACTCGTCGGGCTGCGGTCCGATTTTGACGCACAGAAGAAAGCGCAGGAAGGAGTGAAGAGCGATCGGTCGAATCTTTTGTCGGCGACGCGCGATGAAGAAAAGCGGTATCAAAACTTGGTGAATGACCGAGAGGCGCGTACCAAAGCTCTCGAGGAAGAAGTGTTTGCGATTGAAGAGAAGATTCGGGTTACGATTGATCCTTCGTCGCTCCCCGCAAAAAAGCCCGGGCTTTTTGGCGGGCCGTTGCCCGATACCTCGCTTACATCGTGCTGGAAAGCGGGTGTCGCCGCAAAAAACTGCGTGACTCAGTATTTCGGAAATACGGAGTTTGCGCTTTCCGGAGCGTATCGCGGCAAAGGGCATAACGGCATGGATTTTCGTGCGAGCATGGGGACTCCGGTCCTTGCGGTTGCGTCGGGGATTGTTGAGGCGACAGGAGATACTGACCCCGCGTGCAAAGGGGTATCCTACGGAAAATGGGTCATGATCCGCCATCCGAATAATCTGACGACGACATACGGACATCTGTCATCTATCGTTGCATCTCCCGGCCAAGGGGTTGCGCGCGGCGACCGGATCGCATATTCGGGAAGTTCTGGATACGCGACCGGACCCCATCTCCACCTTTCTGTTATTGCGAGCCAAGGCGTGACTGTCCAAAATTATAAATCCCGGGTGTGTGGGACGTATATGACATTTCCCATCGCGGCGCTCAACGCGTATATTAATCCTTTGGATTATCTCTAGTATGGCGTTTTTTGTTCTGCTTTTTCTTATATTTTTTCCCTTTCAAGGTCTCTCGGCTTTTTCTTTTGACACGAACGCGCCCGCGGTTATCGAACGCGCCGAACAAACATTTCTTTCTGCATCACGCGGTATGCCCGAGGGTATTTCGGACAGAATGTCGCAGATATTTACCCCGTTAGAAACAGCGTCTCTAACGGGGTTTACCGAAGAGACGTGGGATCGGATAAAAATAAAAGCAAAGGAGGAAGCGGGGATTGATGTATCAAGACTCGGCGCATGGATCGCAGGTATCCTCTCGAAATTATTTTTGTGGATCTCCGGTTTTTTCGGGCGATTCGCGCGCTAATTCTCCAGTTTTCTCCCGCCGTGGAATTTTTTATGGATGTCCCGAAGACGTTTTGATGTAACGTGGGTATAGACCTGCGTAGTCGCTATATTCCGGTGGCCCAAAAATTCCTGGACTGTTCGGATATCCACTCCTTGCGTCATTAAGTCGGTTGCAAAGCTGTGGCGGATCGTATGGGGAGTCGCGAGAACCGGAAGTCCGGCGGCTTTCGTGTATTTTTGGACGATTGCTTCAATGCCGCGCGTGGTAAGCCGCAACGGCGCGTTCGTCGGCCCCTTCAGACGGATAAAAAGCGCGTCATCCTCATCGGTGCGCCGCAGGAGGTATTCTTTGATCCAGTAAAGCGCGCGTTCGGAAAAATAAACGATCCGCGGATAACTTCCTTTTCCGATAATGCTCAATTCAAATTCCGTTTTATTTTTTGCGCCCGCAAGCTGTTTTCGGTCAAGGGCCGCGAGCTCCGCCACCCGAAGGCCGGTTGAAAAAAGCGTTTCGAGAATCGCACGATCCCGCGCCCCAGTTTCTGTTTTTGTGTTCGGAGTCCCGAGAAGTTTTTCAATCTGATCAAGCGGCAAAAATTTGACCAGGCGCTCGCGTTTTTCCTTCGGGAGCTTGATTTTTTCTGTTGGCAGGGAA
>MHQD01000035.1 GCA_001822215.1 Candidatus Sungbacteria bacterium RIFCSPHIGHO2_01_FULL_50_25 | reverse complement strand
TCTTTTCGAAAATGCCAATCAAACGCCGGCGTGCCGATAACGCGCATGCGAGCCTCCGGTATAAATTGATACCTCCGGCCGGTCGTGCGCATATATTCATTTTGCAATAGCATAATATCCGGAATCACGCGTAAAAACCCGTGAGCCGGAAATGCATCCCATCCCCGCATCATGCCGATGGTTGCGATACCGCGCTTTTGCGCCTCGCGCAAAAGCGGGACGTCCATATTAATATAATTCGCAACAGTTGCAAACACGAGATCGGGCTTATACTCGCTAAAAAGCGCCCGAATGCGGGAATCCATCGGAAGCGTCCGTTCGTGCATGCGGACAATTGTTTGAAACACCCGCGATCGCCCGAACACAGTAGCAAGCGCCCGTTTCAGGGCATACGAAAATCTTTTTTTATCATCGAGAAACTGGCGCATCTGCAAAAGATGTACCATCCGCGTCCTCAAAACATTTCTTGCTAAAAAATTATTTATTTTTTCTCGAAGCCCACGCCGTGCGGACGGCATCGATAAAACAAAAACTCGCTCTCTTCCAAACTCCTGTGCATACGCGGCGACTGCGCTTTCAGGAGCAATAAGAATAACCCGGAGGTCATTTGCACCCCGCAAAAGACGGAAAAAATCTCCGCGGAGGAGATTATTTGCAACCGAGGATTCGGATACAGTAATAAAAAGAGTTTTCATGGCAGTTTCTGCGGCGGATTATTCTTCCGTTTTTCGAAGCACGCGCGCGGGCACGCCCGCGACAATTGTTCGCGGTAAAACATTTTTCGTGACGACACTTCCCGCGCCCACGATGGCGCCTTCGCCGATGATAACGCCTCCTAAAATCGTCGCCGAACTTCCTATAGAGGCGCCTCGTTTTACAAGGGTTTTTTTGAATCTATCCTGCCAATCAAGGTCCTCTGCAAGCCTGCCATCCTCGGTAGTCGCCCGCGGATAGTTATCATTGATAAACGTGACATTGTGGCCGACAAATGCGCCGTCTTCAATCTCGACGCCTTCACAGACAAACGTATGGCTCGAGATCTTGCAATCCCGCCCTATCACAACTCCTTTTTGAATTTCGACGAACGGACCTATCTTTGTCCGATCGCCAATCTTACATCCATACAAATGTACAAAATCTTGGATCACGACTCCGTCTCCCAATATGACATCATCTTGTATTTTTTTCATACAATAGCCACTTCCATACGACTGATAAGCGACTCATCGATTGCCGAAAGCACCTTGAGAATCCGAAGCGCATCACGCCCCGAAGAAGGAAACGGCGTACCAGTGCGGATTGTGGCGTAAAGCTCATCAACCTCTCGTCGAAGTGATTCCGTATTATCGAGTCGGGGCAAAAGCGCATCCCCCCACCGATATACGGGGAAAAGCGCTTTATCTTTATCGGAATCGTATTCTACTCCCTTATCGATAATTTTTATCTTCTCGTCTGGATGAATATCGTCGAAATACGCCATCTTTTTCGAACCAACAATCATCATCCGTCGCGCTTTTATTGGCGAAAGCCAACTTACCCGGATATTTGCGATCTGTTTTCCCGGATACCGGAGTGATACGGCTCCGAACTCATGCTGGTCTTGCTGGGTATAACGCTCCGCGTCAGCCATAAGACGATGCGGCAGGACGCCTCCCAAGAGGTAATCAATGATTGAAACATCATGAACCGCAAGATCCCAAAAGACATTCGTATCCTTTTGGATAAGACCGAGATTGAGGCGCTCCGAATCAATGACAAAAATATCCCCAATGTCGCCTGAATCAATAATGCTTTTGAGTTTCCTGACCGCTGAAGAAAAAAGAAACGGATGGTCAACGGCAAGAATCGTTCCCGCTTTTTCCGAAAGGTTCACCAGCTCTTCGGCCTGGGCGATACTGTTTGTGAGAGGTTTTTCGGCAAACACATGCTTTCCCCGAGAAAGGATTTCGCGCGCAATCGCATAATGGGTCGACGTCGGAGTCGCAACCGCAACAAGCTCTATCTTGGAATCTTCCAAAATTTCACGATAATCAGATATGACACGGCTTCCGTGGTTTTCTTTTTGTGCCGCACTCCGCCGCTTTTCCGAGAGATCGGCAATATATGAAAGCTCATAGAGATCCGAGGCACGGAAGTTTCTTGCAAGGTTCGGACCCCAGTATCCATACCCGATAAGCCCTACAGATATTTTTGACATATTCATAGATTCTTAAAATACTCGTGTACGGTATCTATAACGTATCGTGCCTGTTCCTCGGTCATCCCCGGAAATATCGGAAGGCTTACGATAGATTTCATATACTCTTCGGCAACGGGGAAATCCCCCTTCGCATGCCCCAGATATGCGAAAGGGGGAAGAAGATGAATTGGTTCCGGATAGTGAATTCCGGTTCCGATGCCCCGATCGCGCAGGAACTGGATAAACTGATTTCGATTGCGGGACTCTAACTTTACAATATACAGATGATACACCGGAGACGACTCAGGAAGCGGCGGATACAAAGTGAGGCCTCGCGCATTCTTAAATCCTTCATCGTAGAGGCGCGCGATGTCGCGGCGCATCTGGTTCCATTCATCAAGGAATTTGAGCTTTTCGTCGAGCACCGCAGCCTGCAGCGCATCAAGGCGAGAATTGTAGCCGAGGATATCATGCTCATATTTGCCGATTCCTCCGTGGTTTCTCAATTTTTTCACCCTTTCTGCAAAGAGATCATCGTTCGTAACAACGGCTCCCGCATCCCCATACGCTCCCAAATTTTTCCCCGGATAAAAACTGAATGCTCCCAAAGCGCCAAATGATCCGACCTTCTTTCCCTTATATTCCGCGCCGTGGGCCTGGCATGCGTCTTCGATGAGAAAAAGTTTATGCGCGCGGGCGATCTCCAATATCGGATCAAGAGGAACCGACTGTCCGTATAGGTGGACCGGGACTATGGCTTTTGTGCGCGGAGTAATCTTCGCGCGAAGCTCTGAGACATCAAAACTTCTTGTCTTGAAATCGATATCGACAAATACCGGCTTTGCTCCGGCATGGCGTATGGCGGCCGCTGTCGCAATAAATGTCGTCGGAACGGTGATAACCTCATCTCCCGAGGCAACGCCGCCTGCCGCGAGAGACAAAAGAAGCGCGTCGGTGCCGTTTGCAACGCCAATCGCGTGCCGAACGCCGAGATATTGGGCAAAATTATTTTCAAATTCCTCAACATCCTTTCCGCCGATGAAACTCGCGCGCTCGAAAATCGCCTCAAATCTCTTTTTGAGTTCGTCTTGTATCGCCCGATGCTGCCACCCCAAATCAATAAAAGGGACGTTCATATTACGCCAGATACACTCCGGATAAAATCAATAATGCGCTGCGAACGCATCTCCCATGTATATTGCAATACCTCTTCCCTTGCTTTCTTTGCCTTATGTTCCGATTCTGTTTTTTCCGCCAGGGCGCTGTGGATCGAATCAACAAACGACTTTGGGTTATCCGGCTCGCACAACCATACCATTGATCCGTCTGCGATCTCTCGAATTGAGGGCAGATCGGAAACAACGATGGGACGTCCTGACGCCATATATTCAAAAAGCTTTACGGGGGAGGCCTCAAATCGCGCGATATCGAACTTCCCGCTATGGGGCACCAAAAGAACATCTGCCGCGCGGAGCCAGAGCGGTATTTCCCCGTGGGGCCGTTCCCCTATGAGGACTATGTTCTCCGCGTGCGCCTGGTCTACCCGTCTTTGAAATTCACTGCTATCCCTTTGAGTACCTCCGACGAGATACAGCATTTCTTCCCCATTGAGGAATCGATGCGCTTCAAAAAGCGTATCGCGGCCCTTCCAGTCAAAAAGATGACCAGTATAGAGAAAAATTTTTTTATGAAGAGGGAGTTTCAGCCGCATCCGGGCTTCTTCGCGCGGAAGTTCAATCTGAAAACGGCCGACGTCAACCGCATTCTGCACATACATAATTCTTTGGTCCGGTATCCCCGTAATGTCCCTCAACGCGTTTTTTTTATGGCGATTCGTAGTGATGCATCCGGCCATTGAACTGAATATCCAGCGGATAAAACGCGGATAGCGCGTATACGAGCCATAGATCTCGTGAATTTCGACGAATACTCTGGCGCGGATCAAAAAGAGCAAAACCATATCATACGGGTCGTGCCCATAAAATAGCGCACTCCGGTGGAGCCGCGCCGCAACCGCATAGAAAAATATGCATACGCCAAACGTGCTTGCAAGGATAAAATTTCCGTATGGACCCGCATAGCGAATGAGGTCGAGCGCGGGAAAACGGCGGATACGAAAGAGTTTTGCAATGCCGTGGTATGCGAAAGGATCAACACCGATAAATGCGGCGTTCCTGCGCCGCGGAACCCAAAGCTCAACATCAATTCCTTTCCGGGCAAAACTCTCGCACGTCTTCATCGCAAAAGTCGAATGCGTCCGCTCGCTCGGAAAACGCATATGAGAAATATAAATCAATTTCATGAAATCTGGACAAATCGAGGACGTACAAAAAATCGTATTTCCTAGGTACTTCGTTCGATCTTCTCCATATACTATAACTCTCGTATGTCTCTGTGTGTTCCGCTCTTCCGCGCATGCAAAAAAGCGGGAAACCCTATGACGTTATCGAAAAACCGTGCGGCTTTGCAACAAGCTCTCCCCACTCATATACACTGCGGAGACAATCAAACGTGAAGAAATCATTCTCGCGTTTTTCCCGGATCTTTTTAATGCGCACAAACGCATTGATAAAATCATCCCGCTCCATTTTATCCCAGATGGGGATATGCATACCCGCTCGCATAAACTCCCTATACCCGTACGAAAGCCCCTTTTTCTTTTTTTCGACGACAGCCGCAGGCACTCCGCGCTTTCGCGCAAGCTCCTTAAAAACTGCCTTATCGTATCCATCAAGCTTCCGGAGATTCATTGGTATCCGCAGCGCGAGATTGACAAACTCTTTTGAGTAATACGGGCATTTGACGTCGATACCGAATATGGCGGGGATTTCGTTTTGAGATATCTGATTCCTCCGCGACTCGGTAAGAAGCTCTTCCGTAAGAATTATCCGCTGCATGAGATCGCGCGCGGAAATGTAGGGTGCGATGCACTCTTCCTTGCTCCGGAAATATTCTTCCGGAACAGTAATCCACGGACCGGGAAAGATGCCTTGCGACTTAAAGTATGCGAAGAGTCGCACGATGCTCGCGGTCGAAAAAAGATACTTGCGCCTGTCTCGAAGAAAAAAGAAGGAATTGGCCGGAAGGAATCTGTTTGCCATGACAAGCCGCCGCACGAAAATCGGAGCGGGATACGAAACAAGGACGGTATCGGCGTTTTGCCCCATAAGCCGCACGAAAATCGGAGCGGGATACGAAACAAGGACGGTATCGGCGTTTTGCCCCATAA
>MHQD01000034.1 GCA_001822215.1 Candidatus Sungbacteria bacterium RIFCSPHIGHO2_01_FULL_50_25 | reverse complement strand
CGCATCCGCCATTCTATGAGTGTCTATTTTTTTCTTTATAGCGGAGCCCTCGTTTTTTGCGGCGAGCACCAGTTCCTCCGCGAGTTTTTCATGCATCGGTTTTCCCTTTTTCGATCGCGCGGCACCCAAAATCCAACGGTATGTCAGCGCCATTCTTCGCTCTCCCCTGACCTCGCGGGGAACCTGATAGGTTGCGCCTCCGATCCGGCGAGAACGAACCTCAAGAAGCGGTCCCACGTTTTTTACCGCAGCATCAAATACATTCAACGGGTCTTGATTGTATTTTTTTTCAATCAAGTCAAAGGTTCGATAGACGACTTTTTGCGCAATCGATTTTTTCCCTCCTTTCATGACATAGTTAATAAACTTCGCGATTGCGACGTTTTGATATTTCGGATCCGGAATAGTTTCTCGTTTGAAATTGCGCTTTCTTCGCATACCAATGTTGTTAAAATTTACAAACTCGATGCGTAGTAAATTTTACTACAACATTGAGCATCCCCGTCCAGTTCTTCTGACAAGCTTTTGTTCCACTTTTTTTAAACTTTTCTGAACGACGCTGATTTCTTATGATTCAGGCTTATCTGAAGAACTGGGTGGGGATAAGGTTTTGTTTCTTAAATGTGTTCTCCGCCAATTGGCGGATCCAAATTTGAGACAACGCCTTTATTTTCCCTTCGGCCTCTTTGCGCCATATTTTGATCTTTGCTGTTTCCTCCCCTCAACCCCCGTGGTATCAAGAAGGCCCCGCACAATATGGTACCGAACGCCCGGAAGATCTTTTACGCGGCCTCCGCGAATGACAACAACCGAATGCTCTTGGAGCGCATGCCCCTCACCCGGAATATACGCGGTTACCTCCATCCCGTTCGTCAGACGGACGCGCGCGACTTTCCGAAGCGCGGAATTCGGCTTTTTGGGAGTCATAGTCGTTACTTTGATGCACACGCCCCGCTTGAACGGCGATGCGTACGGCACCGGATGATTTTCCAAAACATTAAAACCCCTGCCAAGGGCAGGTGACTTCGATTTATATGCCCGGAATGTCCTTCCGCGCTTAATCAGCTGATTGATCGTCGGCATGCGAAAAAATAGAAAATACAAATCAAATAATATCAAGGGATTGAGAAAAAGTCAACGAGGCGCGAATTAAAGCATCTCCCCGGTTATCGCCTCAAAGAAAAAAGAGACGAGGGGGATAAGAGCGCCCGAAAAGAAAAAGATAAATATAAGCAGGAGAAAAAAACCGTATTGCTCAAGGAACACCCGGAGAAAATTCCAGCGATACGAGAGAACTGAAAAAAGGACCTTTGAGCCGTCGAGAGGCGGAATCGGGATCAGGTTAAACACACAAAGGAAAAGATTGATCAAGGCAACGTACGCCGCAATGAGAACAAAATTACCAAAAAAATCAGTGTCGCCGCCTGCGGGCAAAAATCGGATAGTGAGGCCGGCCAAAAGCGCAAGCGAAAAATTTATCCCCGGCCCCGCAAACCCGACAATCGCAGAACCCCATTTTTGATTTCTTAAATTATACGGATTATAGGGAACTGGTTTTGCCCAACCGAATAAAGGACCGCCGAGAAATATCGAAAGCAGAGGAAGGATAACCGACCCAAAAGGATCAATGTGCTTTATGGGATTCAGCGTCAAGCGCCCGGCATAGAGCGCCGTTCGATCGCCCAACCATAATGCGGCATATCCGTGGGACACCTCGTGAATGACAATTGAAAAAATGAGAATCGCTATCCGAAACGCTATATCTATTGCATTATCCATTGTTTTATGATAAATTACCGAGGTTAAACATATTCTCTATGAAAACATGCGCCATCTGCGAAAAAGGTTCTTCAGTCGCCGGGAAACGAGCATTCCTTCGCAGTCATTATAATCCAACAAGTACAATCAGGAAATATCCAAACCTCCAATGGGTTCGCGATTCATCGGGAAAGCGCACAAAGGCATGCGCCAAATGCATTAAAAAAATACACACCGGGTAGTAGAAATTTGGCCGATATCATTTTTATTAGTACCGAAGAAAAAAATTATTTTATCCTATAACTCATACCGGGTACACGGAGGAACCTCGCTTTAAAAGCCAAATTTTCACTACCCGGCACATCACACATAACGTCTATGCGAATCACGACAGTCGAAATGAATGCGCTTCGACGGGCGAAAAACATTTTCCTCCCGGTTTTCAAAGGCGAACCGCTTGAAAAAGCGGCTTTTTTCGCTTTTCTTCCGGCGCCGACCCGCGCGATTGTAAAGAAATTCATAGCGGCAGAATTCAAGGCCGAAGACGGAGAAACAAAACGCATGTGGTCTTCGAAAGGACAAATCGCGCGGATCGCCTTCTTCGGTCTCGGCGAGCGAAAACTCTGGAACGCACGGAAAAAATTTCTTGTCTCAAGACGCATGGTGCAATACGCAAAGCGGGAAAAAATCGAAGAATTCACGGTGCCGCTTACTGATGCATTTGGCGACGAGGGTGAGCGCGCGTTTCTTTTTTCGTCAAACGCGGTTCTTGCCGACTACGACTTCAACCGCTACAAAGAAATACCCAAAGGCGGATGGCCGAAAATAAAAGAGATCACCGTTGCGGCAAGCAAGGAAATGCTCCCGATAACCCGGGAGGGCACCCGTGATGGAATCATCATCGGAGAAGAAGCAAACCGCGCACGGGATCTCGCAAATACTCCGGGAGGCGACATGACGCCAAAGCTCCTCGCCGCAGAGGCGAAACGCGCCGGAAAAGAATGGAACATCCCCGTAACGATTTTTGACGAGAAAAAAATGAAGGCCCTCGGCATGGGCGGAATTCTCGGCGTTGCGCAAGGATCAACCGAGCCGCCACGATTCATTATCATGGAGTACCGCGGAAGCAATAAAAATCAAAAGCCGCTTGTGCTTGTCGGAAAAGGGGTAACATTCGACACAGGCGGCCTCAACATAAAACCCGACCAATATATATATGAAATGCATATGGACATGTCGGGGGGTGCCGCGGTAATTCACGGTATCGCCGCAATCGCGCGCCTCAAGCTTCCGATTAATGCAGTAGGAATAGTTCCCGCTGTTGAAAACATGCCGTCCGGCTCAAGCTACCGGCCGGGAGACCTTTTGAAAACCATGTCCGGAAAAACGATTGAGGTCCTAAACACCGACGCCGAAGGCCGTATCATACTTTCCGACGCTCTTTTCTACGGATGGAAGCATTTTAAGCCCGGGCTTATGGTTGATTTTGCGACATTGACCGGTGCGGCGCATGTTGCAGTTGGGAACTTTATGTCCGCGGTATTTGCAAAAAAGAAAGAAACCGAGTCGCTTTTGGTGGACGTCGGAACAAAATCCGGGGACTATGTCTGGCCGTTTCCGTTGTGGGACGAATACCTCGCGGATATCAAAGGAACGTTCGGCGACCTTTCAAACATCGGCAAAGGAGATCGCTACGGCGGCGCGATACACGGCGCAAAATTCTTGGAGCAATTCACCGGGGAAGCCGACTGGGCGCATATCGATATCGCTCCGAAAATGACGACGATTGATTCGGAATTTCTCTCAAAAGGAGCATCCGGCGTCGGCGTTCGATTTATCGTCGAGCTTGCGAAAAGATACATCGGTAAAATACCAAACCCCAAATCACAAATTCCAAACAAATCCTAATATCAAAATCCTAAATTCAAAACACGTTTGGGATTTAAAGCGTTAGAATTTTGAAATTGCTTGTGGTTTGGTGCTTGTAATTTAGAATTTTTATATATGATTCCCGTTCTCCTCACTCGCATAAAAACATCGGACGGCATTACGCTCGAAGGCGTTGTTGTCCTTCCAAAAAAGAAAGGAGAATTCGCGCTCGTCTGGATCCACGGCCTTACATCAAGATTCTCGTCCGGCCAGACGCTTATCAAGGAGCTTTCTTCTTCGTGCGCAAAAAACCAAATCGCGTATTTTAAGTTCAATACGCGGGGACACGATATTGTCTCGCAGGGGACAAAGAAAAAACTCGTCGGCGGCGCATTTGAAAAATTCGAAGAGTGCGTGCGCGATATAGACGCCGTAATCCGCCTTGCAAAAAAACTCGGATACAAAAAAATTATTCTTGCGGGGTCCTCGACCGGCGCAAATAAAGCGCTCTACTACCAATATAAAAGGAAAAATCCCGCGGTGCGGGGCATCATACTTGCGAGCGCTATAAGCGATATGTCCGCGTGGAAAACCGGAGACGCGAAAAAAATGTCCCGGGCAATCAGAATCGCGAAACAAGCAAAAAATAAAGACACTCTCCTTCCCCAAGAATATGGAATATACTCTGCGGCCAGGTATTTGAGCTTATTTGAAGCGGGACACGCGGAAGATGTATTCCCCTATCACAATCCAAAAGCAACCTGGAAAGAGCTCAAAAGCATTCGCGTAGCAGTCGCAGTCGTTATCGGATCACAAGACGAACATCGCGACCGCCCGGCAAAAAACATTATGGACGCGTTTCGCAAAAACGCGGTTTCGACCCGCCAAAATTTTTCCAAACAAAATTTAGGCGGGCAAGCAAAATCATTTTCTGGTATCATTATAAAAGGCACAAACCACGGATTTCAGAAGCATGAACAAAAACTTTCGCGGGAGATAATCAAGTGGATTCATAGAGAAACGCTCCGATAAAACGGGCCATAGTATATTGGTAGTACGCAAGGCTGGGGGTCTTGTAGGCTGGGTTCGATTCCCAGTGGCCCGAAATAAGTGTTAATTAGTGCGGGAGAACGGTCTTGTAGGTCGGGTTCGACCTGTGGTGAGCGATGCCGAACCATTCCCCGCAACCCGAAAATTAAATAAGAGGATATATACACCCGAGGGGGCTAAACGTGAATGTTTTCACGTTTAGCGGATCACACCGAATTTTAAATATTCTTCTTGCATTTTTTTGAAAATCCCCTATTCTATACTGCACTATCAGTACCCTATACGGGGTAGAAAGGAGGGAATCATATGGCTCTTTTTGCCGCGGTATTCCGCACACTCGTGAACCTGCTCAACGCGCAATTCGGCCATATAGATACCTCTCCGAACGCCCCACATGAAAAAGCGCTTCGCGAAGGCGAACGCCCTGAAATCGACGTGCCGGTATCCTCCGGGAAGATGAATTTCGCGGCAGAGGAACGGCGGACGGAGATCGTCCTGCGCCTCGCCCTTTCTGAAGAGGCGATCACGGCGGGATCCCTTATTCAGGCGCAAGAATGGGCAAGAAAAGCAAAGACAGAAATACCGCGAATCTTCCCGAAATTCGAAAAGCGCATCAGAATCGCGATAACGGAGATGAAGTCCAGCGGCGATATGGAAATACTCGAAATCTTCATCATCGATCCGAAAAGTTCTCACACATAAAAACGGGCAATGCCCGTCCTTTTTTTAAATACCGTATCTTACACTTTCGCTTTCTTGCAAAATTTTAAACCCCCGCGGGCAAGACGCCACGCGGGGGTACTACTGGCGGAATGCGCATTCCGCCGCTGGCCCGGGGGTGCGGGACCAACCTGGGTTTATTGTTACCCGTTCTCCTTTGACGGGCTCCGTCTTGAAATCACTCGGAACAGGAGCGCCCCAACCAGAATCTTCCTCGGTATGGGGCGCAGACGCGCAAGCACGGGTTTGTGCTCGCGCGGGACTGGCTCCTTGACCTTGAGGGCAAGCAATGGAACAGAGCCATTGCATTCCCTCACTTCCTCGACACGGAACCGCACCTCGGCCTTAGCCAAGGCAAGCCGCATCGCTGTCTCTCGACAGGGAGAGCGCTGACGCGCGCGCTCCTGCACTGCTTGAAGGTCAAGTATACCTACATCGCCTATCCGAAACTTCTCTCGGTCCATAGCTCCCCCCCGATGACAACGTTGACCCCCGGGTCTCTTATCTATTTTTTATTCTTACCCTGCAACTTTTAAAAAGTCAAGATGCGCCGAAAAAAAATTGTCAAGAGCGGTCTAGAACTATTTTATGCTCTCCGGATCCACCTCAAATCCGAATGTTTCGCACAGAGTTACTACCACCTTTTCCACAAAAATCAGCTTAATATAAGGATGCGCCGAAGAAGGAAATCAATGACGGGATCGATTCCTCCTCCTATGAATAACAACAGCGCTCCGGGATTATAATGGATATACAAACTTCGCTTGAGGGATCAGGCTTTAGATCAAAAATATAAACGGGAATTGTTCAAAACCGGAAGCGTGAGAGGCGCTTTCGTGCGGCACCCCACAACGTAGTAATAAGGCTAAAGATACCGTCCCTTCCAAGCGGAGTTTTTGTTATTACAAAATCACTCTTTACTCCATTCACGCGCGCTCCCGCCATTTAGGACCTGCTCAGCAATCTGGATTTCCTCAAAAATCCCTTCAATAAGATCAATGGATTTGGCTTCTTCAAGCGCAACCCAGCGATGCCGAACCATGCTCTTATCGAGTCGAACGTCGCCCGACGCATATTGGGCAAGACACGAAATGACAAGCGACGGATCATCGCCTTCCCGAGCGTCGGCAAGCGAGGTCACATAGCGAATGTTTGTAATCTCGATCCCTGCTTCCTCTTTCACTTCCCGCCGGAGCGTGCGCTCCAAAACATTATACCAATAGTCCGGCGTGTCTTTTTTCAGATGGGTATAATCTTCCGTAGTGAGCTTCCCTCCTGGGACTGTCCAGCGAGACGGGAATTTTTTTTCGTCGGGAGAGCGCTGTAAAACCAAATACCTGTACTGAGCGTCGTCGAAGTACCGCCCGTCCTTTACGACAATCGCGGTAATGACGACTTTAAACAGCTTTTTTTCTTCCATGTCGGACACTACAGCCCGAGAACGCCCACCATCTGCTTGATGAGTGAAAGCGCAACTGGCGCCGGGAGAAGACTGTATGTTTTTATCCCTTCATCGTCAGTTATGGTCCATGGCTCCTCGATGACTTTTACTCGAGCGCCGTCCCGCTCGTAGCGATACGCGGGCGTAATCTCATAGTCATCAACGTGTTGGGCCGCCTGGTCCACCGGCACGGAATTTCGCAAATAGATCTTGGGAACGCCCTCGAGGCCGAGAAGCGTTTTCATCACCGCGCCGTCAATCTCAATGCGATCGCGTATCGCCTCAATCCCTAACTCATCTCCCTCTTTAGGAATCATACTCGCTCCCCCGCACAATCCGCTGTCGCAGATAAGATAAAACGATTTTTTTGCCTCGTCATACCCAACGTCGCGAGTCCGCAGAAGCTTCGTATTTCGCGGCGTCTGACATACTGGACAAATCACGCGGTAGCGCATCCGCTCGTCTATCACCGCCTCGGGAACATCGATAAACACAAAAAAATCCGGATCATCGCGGTATCCGATAAGAGCACGAAAATAGAGCGAGTACGAAACCTGGTCGAGGTTTCGCGGGAACCCGTCGACGAATACAGCCCTCCGGCCGATCCGATCGATCTCGCGCTCAACGAGCGCCAGAATAACCTCTGTTGGCAGGAGCGTCTTTGTGTCACGGCCTAAAATGACATCGAGGGCCTTTTCAATGGTGATAAATCCGCGGTACCGCACTCGCAAAAACGCAATGAGCTCTTTTTCTTTTCCCGCTTCAATGTCCTTGTGCACGCTCCTTACGATATCGCCGACTGAAATATGCGCGACAGAATCGCCTCCGAGCGCTTCCATGAAAAGTTTTGAATACGTGCCCTTTCCGGAATTCTTTGGGCCCAAGAGAAACGCGACAAACGTGTTGTCGCGAAGATAACTTCGAAGTTTTTCGATCTCGGGCCCTGCTTTTGCGTCAAAATATTTCCGGCGCTCGGCCGGATCTTCCAGGAGAAACTTTTCGCTGACTCCCGAAACTTTTGTTTTAAAAACTGGAAACGAAATTCCTTTCATACGTCCGAGCGTAACACGCTGCCGCTAAAAACTCAAGCGCTTCGCAGTTGCATTACCGGGCAAATCGTTTCTCGACCGCGCCCCAATCTATTGCCTTAAAAAACGCTTCGATATAGTCTGCACGCTTCAGGCCATAATCAAGAACATACGCGTGCTCGAATATGTCGAGAACCAAAAGGGGTCTTGCTCCGCTCAAATGTCCGAAATCATGCTCGTTTACCCAGATATTAAAAAGATCACCCGACAGCACATCCTCGTATAAAATCGCCCAGCCGATTCCGCGCATTCCGCCGACCGCTTTAAAATTTTTTTCCCACGCGCCGTAGCCGCCGTAAACCTCGGCGATTTTTTTGTAGAGTCCGGAAGCGGAATCAAGCGCGCCTCCGCCCGCCGCCATATTCCCGAAATAGAGCTCATGGAGCCGCATGCCGTTAAATTCCCACGGGAAGCGGCGCTTCAACTCCGCGTATGCGGGGGTCGCGGCCTTGCCGCTTTTTTCCAAATCCGCAAACGCCTCGATAAGCGCATTCGTATTTTTCACATATCCCTGGTAGAGCGCGAAATGATTTTTCAAAAGCGTCTCGCTGAACCCCGGCGTTCCTATCAAGTGATCGTAATTTTTCGGTTCGTACATAATAAATACAAATTAATAATATTATACATGCTCGCTACGAATGCTACTCAGCGGCAAACTCTTGCCCGGTGAATTTCATTCGAATATCACCCAGTTCATCCGTTCTCAATATTGTAGCACCGTATGAGTGAATCCTGTCAATCACTTCCTGGTGCGGATGGCCGTAGCGGTTGCCGCGGCCGGAAGAAATGACGACTGCGCGGGGAGACACAGACCGGAGAAACGCTTCTGAAGTTGACGTCCGAGACCCGTGGTGTCCGGCTTTTAAAATATCTGCGTCGAGCGGATACCCGAAAAACACAAGCCGGTATTCAATCTTTTCCTCCGCATCCCCCATGAGAAGCACCGATGCGCCCTTTATAGAAAATCTCCCAGCGACCGATGCGTCATGAATATTCGACGGCGAAGAACCGGAAAGATTTTTGAACGGCACAAAGACGTCGAAAAACGCTTCGCCGCCAAGCACGACGCGGTCGCCCGCAAGAAGCGGAACAACCGGAATATTGTTTTTTTCGATGGTACGCCGCCACTCGCTTGCTTCTGAACTCGCATACTCCGCGCCCGCATCAACAATCATCCCTATATGATAGCGATTTATGACTTCGATAAGGCCGGAGAGGTGGTCCGCGTGGGGATGCGTGAGAACGAGAACGTCGATCGAGCGGTCCCACGGCGGCATTTCGCGCCCGAGCTTCGCAAAAACCGAATCCCCGGGCCCGCCGTCGACAAGCATCTGATTCCCGTTCGGCAATTCGATGAACACCGCGTCCCCTTGTCCGACATCAAAAAAAATAATCTGCGGATCGCGTTTTTTTTCATATATAAAAACGCCGTACCAAATAATGGCAACGAGCGCCGCAAGAACAAGAAGAATTATTTTTTTATACCGATGGCTTTCGTAAAACACGATGCCGTATCGTAAAAGCAACGGCGAAAACCGTGATGCTTGCGGCTAAGACCGCCGCGAATCTCGAGTGAACCGAAATTGACGCAAACGGAACCCGAGCAAAAAATTCGACCATGCGAATCATATATTCAAGAAGCGCCCACGCGACAATCCCCGGAAGCCACGCGAGCCAATCTGCCGCAAACCCGAGAAGCCCCATGAAGAACCCGAACGCCATCGCATACGGGACCGCGAGAATCACAAGAACATTCGAAATCGGACTTATGAGGGATACCTGTCCAAATAGATAGATGATGAGCGGCAAAACGGCTATCTGCGCGCCGAGCGTTTCGGCGAGCGTGTGAAAAATGATGTTTCTCCGGCCGCGCGGGCGAAGCGTTTTCCCGAAGAACGTTCCTCGGACTCTGCGAGCGAGCGACTCGCAATATGCCTCAATTCGGGGGCTGAAAAACATAAGCCCGAGCACCGCGAGGAACGAAAGTTCGAACGCCGCATCAAAGCGAAGAATGGCTGGGTTTATAAAAATCATCACGGCCGCGGCAAGGGCGAGGGCATTGCGCATCTGGTATATTCTCCCTTCGCGCTCCGCGATCAAAAGCAAGACCCCCATAATTCCCGCGCGCGTGACCGAGGGCGACGCGCCCGTCATGATTACAAACGCGATAATACCCGCGGCCGCAATCCAAAACGCGGTATAGAAACGGACGGTCAGGAACAGAAGGCACGTCATGAAAAACATCCCGACAAGCGTAATGTTATATCCTGACAATGCGACAAGATGCGTGACTCCGGTCCTGCGAAATGATTCGACAAGCTCTTTTGGCAGTGATTCACGATCACCCAGCAAGAGTCCTTTGAGAAACGCGCCGTGCGGCTCCGGCAAAACCCGGACGATATTTTCTTCGAACGCGCGCTTGATATCGGCAAGATAGAGACGCACCATATTCCCGCTTCTTCCTTCTTTTTGATCGATAACGGGGAAACTCGCCACCGCTTCGATTCCGTCTTTTTTAAGGTACGCCGGATAATCAAAATTTTCGATTCTCTCCGGCTTTTCGATAACCCCGGTAAGCGCGAGTCGGTCTCCCACCATATATTCAGGGAACCGACGCGTTGTCACGCGAATATCAAACGGCGGGTCAAGAGTTCCGCCATCGAGCGCATATACGCGAAATACAAAAAGCTGGGATTTTTCTCCGCGCGACGGCTCTCGCGCGACAGCCCCTTCCATTTGAAAAGATTTTCCGTAGAGATTCGAGAGATCCGGCCGCGCATTCTCATGCCAATCATAGCGGACAACGCCGAATATTGACGAAACCAAAAGTACTCCAAAAACGACGGCGCGGGGGCGCCCGCGGATGGCCCCGAACGCTATCATGGTCCCGGCGAGAAGAAAAAACGCGAAAAGAATTTCGTACGGAACAATAAAAAACGAGCGCACGCCCACGCCCGCCACAAATGCCAGAAGCAGGAAGAAAAAAATCCGCGCCTTGGTCATTGGCGCTATTCTAACAAAATGCCTTGATGTTTCAACTCCACTTCTCTTGATAAATAATTGAAGCAATGCTACCTTTTTATGAGATCCTAAGGGAGACATGCCGTGGTTCATTTCAAAATCGATCTGCCACCAGAACTAGTCTGCTTTGAAGGACGATTCACGTATAAAGCGAAACTCAAAACACGTTTGCGGGAGCGTTATGATACGGCAGGAGAATTGGTAGTACAATTCCAACAAGCATGTTCGATCGGAAGTATAATCGTCGCCGTTCAAGCCTTAAAGATTTTTCCCTGCTCCGTCATACTAAATATTGAAACGCGAGAAGGAAAAACAAGGATATCGGGAGAAATTGTTTCGCATACTAATGAAGCTGATTCTCAAGTGCGAAGTGCTCTGCAAGATATTGAACTTATGACACATACGTGTACATCCCGATACCCACACTGCTCATTTTCAGTGAGCTACACGCAACGATGTGAATCTCTCTCTGTTCAACGCACTCGATAAAACCGTGCCATTGCACGGTTTTTAATGTTTTAATATTCTAGTCCCCGCTTCCCCTTCATTCCTTTCTCATACGGATGCTTTATATCTTTCATTTCGGTCACGAGATCCGCGCGTTCAATGAATTCTTTGGGCACATTGTAGAAAATACATATTCATCTTGTTAATTCATTTATATCTTTTACATACTTATTCAAACAACCTCACCCAATTACTCATCTTATGCAAAATACCTCCACTAAAATAAAGACCGGCGCTGTTAACGTCGGTTCTGTTTTAAACCCCCCATATAGCTAGTAATCTTTAACTAGGGTTACCTTTTTATCTGTTTCTCTTTCATATTCCTCTACGAAAGCCCCCAGTCCTTCCAAGTCTTTTTTGTCAACAACGCCTATGCTGATATTCGCCCAACCATAATTGAATGATTTTACACCATCATGTAAATAGCACAGTAAGTTTGACCGATCTTCCTTTAAGCCACCAGGAGTCGTTCCATATCTCACCTTTTCAATGAAACTTGGTTTACAAGGGAATCCAAAAAGTATCTCGTAAGGATGATTCCGAATTTCGTCATCATACCTACGTTCACGACACGGCTTAAACTTGTGGCCGTACTCGTCATTAATTTTACCAATTTGCCCTCTTAATCTAATTGCCCCTGGGAAATGCCTTGCGAACATTTCTCCAAGGCGTTGCATTCGTGAAATCCCCGTTTCTTCAATTTTCAATTTTAACCCCTCTCTGTTTTCAATGTGCTTATACTTGACTACTAGCACACCAATTTTCGTATGTCAATCCACTGTATGCATCCACCCTTATTATACCACCCTGCTACTCACTCATATTTACTAAAAAGGTCTTTGGCAGCTGAATTGTTTATAACCGGCTGAATCCATCACCTTAGATACACAATCCCTATATTCCTCAAATTTAAAAATGTCATTGTAGGCAGCACACTGTTCTTCAATATATTTATTTTGTTTATTTAACATTTCTGTTTGGCATTGACTGTATTGTTCCATTGCTTTGTCAAAGCTATCTGAAGCTTGTTTTGATACTTCTCGCTGTGCTTGTAGTTGCTCTTGAGTTGGGGCTATAACATTTCTAATTGCTTTAATATCCTGCTGGCTATTTATATTTTGTCGAGGTAAGAAGTATACGTAATAGTAAAATAGAGAACCGCTCACGACGATCAATGCAAACGCCACAATAATCTTAAACCAATTTTCCTTTAGCCAATTCATTATTCTATCTATGACGCTACTCTATCAAAAATATATCTAATATTCTAGTCCCCGCTTCCCCTTCATTCCTTTCTCATACGGATGCTTTATATCTTTCATTTCGGTCACGAGATCCGCGCGTTCAATTATTTCCGGAATCGCGTCGCGGCCCGTGAGAATGAGATGTTCGAGTTTGTCTCGAGACCACTCGATAAACTCGAGAACTGATTCTTTTGAAATGAGATTTAAGGCGACTGCATTATTCACCTCATCGAGAATAAGAATATCCCATTTTTTTGTTTTGGCTTCTCTCTTTGCATACTCGAGCGCGTCTTGGGCGGCTTTTTCATGTTCCTCGCGCGGTAAAGTATCTCCCAAAATTCCGACAAATCCTTTTCCCATCTTCATGAGTTTAAACTCGCCCTTTCCTTTTATTTCAATATCATCCTCGCCTGATTTCCATGGCCCTTTGATAAACTGCACCATTAAAACGCGCTTCCCTTCCCCGACAGCGCGGAGGGCCAGTCCGAGAGCGGATGTTGTCTTCCCCTTCCCGTTTCCGGTAAATATATAAAGCATACCTTCCTTTATCCCATTCTACATCAAAAAACGGCAGTTATCTTTGAAAACCATTATGAGGCCGGCAAGCATGGTCCCCGCCTCTGGCGGGGTTGCCGGGTCGAATACTGAGCACGGCTCCTCGCTGGAGGAGCCGTGCGTGTTTCCAAAGATAACTACTTTAAATCAGCACCCCCCGGTACTCGTCCCGCACTGAAAGCACGTTTTACAGGAACCGGTCTGCACAAGCATTCCTCCGCATTCGCGGCATACCGAATCCGCAAACACGACTTTTGACCCGGCAATTCCCGCAACCATGGGCGCTTTTGCCATCACTTCCGAAGCAACAACCGCCTTCACCTCTCTTATTTCAACTGCGGCGGACACTTCTTTTGGCGCGCCTTTTACCCCGATATCATCAAGATCAGACGAGGATAAAAACCGAAGCGAGAGATACCGAAAAATATAGTCGGTGATAGAAGTCGCGACTTGCACATCCGGATTTTCCGTAAACCCGGCGGGCTCAAACCTCCCGTAGACGAATTTTCTTGCGAGGGTCTTTAAGGGAACGGCATGCTGGAGCGCAATCGAAACAGAAATAGCGAATGCATCCAACAGCCCCGCAAGAGTCGAACCCTGTTTTGACATGCGGATAAAAATCTCAGCGACCTCGCCGTTTTCAAACATGCTGTAGGTGAGGTATCCTTCGTGGCCCGCGATCGAAAACTTATGAGTCTCTGAAGGGCGAGTCGGCGGAAGCTTGCGGCGCATCGGCTTTTCTTCTTTTCTTGCTCCGCTCTTTGTCCCCGCGGTCGTCAAAGGCTGCGCCGATTTTGACCCGTCGCGATATACCGCAAACGCCTTGAGGCCAAGTTTCCATCCCATGGTATAGGCCTGCATAATTTCATCAACGGTGGTATCGGAAGACATATTAAATGTCTTTGAAATCGCTCCAGAAATAAACTGCTGGACCGCCGCGACCATTTTGACGTGTCCCTGCCAATGGATCGAACGCGTCCCATGCGCGGGCCGCACCGCAGAATCAAATACCGCGAGATGTTCATCTTTCAGGTTCGGCGCGCCCTCGATGGTGCCCTTCGATTCTATATACGCCACGATTGCTTTCGTGTCTTCCTCCGAATACCCGAGATTGCGAAGCGCCTGCGGCACCGCCGTATTTACAAATTTCATCGTTCCCCCGCCGACGAGCTTTTTCATTTTCACAAGCGCAAATTCCGGCTCGATCCCCGTGGTCGCGCAATCCATCATAAGCGCGATTGTTCCTGTAGGGGCGATAACGGTCATCTGCGAATTTCTCACGCCGTATTTTTGTGCAAGAGAAAGCGCCCCGTCCCATGCTTTTTCTGCGGCTTTGTGAATTTCCGGATCAACCGTTTTATCCTCCCGGACGCGCTCCATCTGATCGCGGTGCATTGAAATCACCCGAAGCTGGGGTTCTCTATTGAGCGCATACCCCGCGTAATGCCCGACGCGGCGCGCAATTTCAGAAGAATAGCGATACGCTTCGCCCGTCATGAGCGCCGTAATCGCGGCTCCGGTGTGGCGCGCCTCGTCAGAATCATACGGAAAGCCCCACGTCATCAAAAGGGCGCCCAAATTCGCATATCCAAGACCAAGTTCGCGGAAATCGCGCGCGTTTTTTGCAATCTTTTCCGTCGGGTAGCTTGAGCCGCCGACTAAAATCTCCTGCGCAAGAATCATCACGTCCACCGTATGGATAAAATCCCTCACATTGAACGTGCCGTCCTTATTCAAATAGGTAAGGAGGTTGATCGAAGCGAGATTGCACGCTGAATTATCAAGATGCATATACTCAGAGCAGGGGTTTGACGCATTGATACGCCCCGTATTCGGGCAGGTATGCCAGCGATTTATCGTCGTATCATACTGCATGCCGGGATCTCCGGATTCCCATGCGGCTTCGGCTATAGCGCGCATGACGTCGCGCGCGCGATATTCCTGCGCAACGGCATTTTCTGTAACAAACCTAGTTGCAAACTTTTCGTCCCGTTCTGCCGCCTCCATAAATTCATCGGTCACGCGGACCGAATTGTTCGCGTTCTGGTATTGAATCGAATTCCACGCGGGATTGTTGAGATCATACATGTCATATCCTGCATCCATGAACGCCTTTACTTTCTTTTCTTCCTCTGCCTTGCAACGGATGAATTTCATGATGTCCGGATGGTCGACGTTCAAAACGACCATTTTTGCGGCGCGGCGCGTTGACCCTCCGGACGCGATCATGCCGGCGACAGAATCCGCGCCCCGCATGAACGAAACAGGACCCGATGAAATGCCTCCTTTGGAAAGCGTTTCCATCGAGGAACGGAGCGGCGAGAGATTCACGCCCGCGCCCGACCCGCGTTTGAAAATCATTCCTTCCACATGGATCCAGTCAAGAATCGACTCCATGGTGTCGTCCACGGCAAGAATGAAGCACGCGGAGCACTGCGGCGGACTTTCGACACCGACATTAAACCATACGGGAGAATTGAATGCGGCCCTCTGATGAAGAAGGATGCTCGTAAGCTCGTCTGCAAAAACAGATTCTTCTTCCGCAGTAGAAAAATATCCGAAGTCGTGCCCCCACGCGCGGATGACGGAAACAACCCGCGTGATCATAGACCGCACCGATGTTTCGCGCTCCGGCGAGCCGATGCGCCCGCGAAAATATTTTGATCCGGCGATATTCGCGGCGTTGTCAGACCAAAACGACGGAAACTCGAGTTCCCGTTCCTCTTTTGACCCGTTTGATCCGCGCACCAATACATTAAGTGTGCGCCATTCTATTTCGTCAAACGGGTGAATTCCCTCTCTGGTGAAGCGCCGCTTTAACGGAAGCGTGCGCGACTTGTCAAAACGTGCTTCGACCGCGCGGCGCTTGGATGATACTCGCATAAAGGTGAGAGGATCCTTTCTCCAGAATCTCCGGAGGAGACGTGTGCCTCCTTCGCGCTCAAGAAGGGATATATGTTAAATAGGGATAGTAAAAATGCGGATTCCGAAAAAGAAGAGATAAAAATTCTCTTTCGCCCCCCTCGGTTTCTGCCCCGGGCAAAAGAGAATTCTCTTTCATTTCCTCTTAAGGAGGAAATAACAGTATAGAAAGTTTTTGCGAATCCAGCAACGATCCGTGCCGCAAAATCCTATCTCTATTATATGCTTTCATGCTTCACTCCGGTCAAAAAAAAACTGGGGATAACCCAAAAATCGTTGACAAAACAAGAAAAGGTATCGTGGTGAAGCCTTCTTCCTATAAGAATGTCCGTGAAACCAAAAATCCGCAGCAAGCGGATTCCCAATATGTCCCTTAAGAACTACATCTGATATATGCGACTATTTGAGCTTTCTTCGCAAAAATGCGGGTACCGCGTCCCATTCTGATTCTGGTTCTGTCGGTGTTTCCAGGGTCGCACGCGCTTCTTGGGGCGCGAACTTCTTTACCGCTTCACGCGCCTCATCCACCTGGACTGTTTTTGCCGCCCGCACTTCGGTAAATCCTGTTGCAATGACCGTTATCTTGACCTCCCCTTTTTTCAAACGGTCGTCATGCACTGCTCCGAAAATGACTTTGGCGCTTGCGTCTATGGAACTCGTTATAATGCGCGCCGCCTCGTTGATCTCCCACATGGTAAGGTCCGCTCCTCCGGATACATTAAACAAAACCCCGCGCGCGCCGTCAATCGATACGTCAAGAAGGGGAGAATTTACCGCCGCTTTTGCCGCAGTGATCGCCCGTTCTTCTCCGGTTCCGTATCCAACACCCATAAGCGCGGTCCCGGCGTCTGCCATAATCGCTTTCACATCCGCAAAATCAACATTGATGATGCCCGGCGTTATGATAAGGTCGGAAATCCCCTGTACCGCCTGGCGCAGTACGTCGTCGCAGATAAGAAAAGCGTTCAAAAGCGGCGTATCCTTATTGATGACATTCAAAAGCCGATCATTGTGGATTGTAATGAGCGCGTCTACCCGGTCGCGCAGCTGGAACCATGCATCATCGGCGATGCGCTTCCGCTGTTCCCCTTCGAACAAAAACGGTTTTGTCACGACGCCGATCACGAGCGCCCCCGCGTCCCGCGCGGCCTCTGCAACAACAGGACCCGCGCCTGACCCTGTGCCGCCGCCCAAGCCCGCGGTAAGAAAAACCATGTCTGACCCTTTCAGTATCTCCTGAATTTCTTCCCGATTTTCTTCGGCGGCTTGCCTTCCGACTTCGGGATTCATGCCTGCGCCCAGGCCCTTTGTAAGATTTTTTCCGATGTGGACTTTCGTGCGCGCCTTTGTGAAATGAAGGTCTTGGGCATCGGTATTGATCGTCACAAAATCAACGCCGTTGATTTTGTGGTCAACCATCCTCGTAACAGCCTTCCCCCCTCCGCCGCCCACGCCGACAACCTTTATCCGCGCGTATGTTTCAATATCTGGCTTTAATTGAGGCATATGAAATGCGCCTGTGTTACGTCTCATATAAGTGCCCTTGAGACAAGGCGTATCCTATGACCATTCGTATCATGTCTCATATAAATCCGCAACTCCGAAATCATTTTGGGCACACCGCTACGGGATAAGCGATCGGAGCCAGTGCGCCCACCGGCTTCCGGAAAATGACTGGAATCCCCTTCCCCACCCTGCGCCGTCTTCCCGCGCCATCTTATACGCCCAAAGGACAACGCCGAATGCGGGCGCAAACGACGGCATAGTCGTATCGTCGGCTGCCGAAGAAAACTCCTGCAATATCCCTCGCTCGATCGGAAGACGCATCTCTTTTCGCGCAAGACCGAGAATGCCGGGCAGAAGCGACGTCCCCCCGACCATAACTACCCCGGCCGGGAGAAGTTCGGTGCGATTTATTTTTTTAAGTTCCCGTGCAAGGAGTTCAAAGACGTCTCCCATGCGCGCCTCGATGATCTCGGCAAGCTCGCGGCGCGAATATACAGCGGTTTCTCCTTCCACAAAATCGGCGAGCCGGACATGTTCCCGTTTTGGCAGATCATCCGGGATACATGACCCATAGGCGAGCTTTACGGCTTCGGCAACATCAACATGGGTTCGAAATCCAATTGCGATGTCATTTGTGATATGCGCGCCGCCGACGGGCAAGACGCCCGCCTGCATAGGCGCCCCCTCTTCATATACGACAAAGCTTGCGGTTCCGCCTCCGATATCAAGCAAGAGTACGCCGAGCTCTTTTTGGCGCTTGGTTAAAACCGCTTCAGCGGTCGCGAGAGGAGAAAACACATAGTCGTCAACCGATAGTCCGACGTGCTCGATAGTCTTTGTAAGATTTTTTAAAAACGAGGATGAGCACTCAATGATGAGCGTATCTGCCTCAAGGCGCACTCCGTGCATCCCGACCGGGTCTTTCACCCCGGATTCGTTGTCAACCTTAAAGTCGCGAGGAATGATATGAAGCGTTTCCCGATTCGGCTGGCGCGGAAGGAACGATTGGGCGGCCGCAACCGCGCGCTTTACGTCTTCATGAGAAATTTCTCCGTCAGCGCGCGATACCGCAACGACCCCTCGAGACGATGAAACAAAAATCGCGGTGCCGCCGACGGAAACCCATACCGATTTAATTGGCACGCCCGAACTTCTCCTCGCTTCATCAACCGATTTTCGAATCGCCTGAGCCGCCTCCTCAATGTCGACAATCGCTCCGCGCCTGACGCCGGCTGAAGGCGCTACGCCAACACCCAAAATACGAAGTCCGCCTTCGCGCCTTTGCTCTTCAGCGACGATCGTATGGATCGTCGATGTACCAATATCCAATGCTGTAATAATATTTCGTCCCATACATCGTGAGTATCGCCTCAAAGGATGCTATCCGCCGCCGCGAGGATTCCTCGCCGCGCGGACATCATCGGGTGAGCCGAGAATCTTTTGCTCGAGCAATTCGGAAATTTCGCGAGCGCGTTTCGACGATTCGTGATGCACCCCGGCGAGATGAATCATTGCGTGTGCCACCATGCGGACCGTCTCTTTCTCCGCCGAGCGTCCGGCGCGGCGCGCCTCCCTACGAATCACAAAAGGGCACAACACAATCTCTCCATAGTCAGAATCGTACCGAAACGAAAGAACATTTGTCGCGCGATCCTTCTCCCGATAGATTCTATTGAGAAGGCGCGAGCGCCGCGAAGGAACAACAATAATCCGGATCCGCACGGGTAACTTCTGCCGGAGGCGCTTCGGAAATCGAAGGCGGAGAGAACGGACAATATCAATCATTCAAGTAATTCCTTGACCGCGCGGGATACACGATCTCCCGATGCCTGCCCACCGACGCGCTTCATGACCGCACCCATGACGCGGCCAAAATCCTTTGCCGACGCGGCGCCGGACTCCTTTATTGCATCGCGGGCAATGGACAAAAGAGAATCATCGTCCATTTCTTTCGGGAGATACGCCTCAAGAACCTCGAATTCCTTTTTTTCCTTCTCGACAAGATCCGGGCGGCTGCCTTTTTCAAATTCAACAATCGCGTCGCGGCGCTTCTTTACCTCGGACCGAAGCACCACGACGAGTTCGTCCTGGGTGAGCTCATCGCCCTGTCCCTTCCCGCGCTTTTCAATCGCCCGATTATGGAACGCCGAAGAAAGCATTCGGAGAGCCGAAAGCTTGAGATCATCGCGGTTCCGAAATGCATGCTTGATATCTTCGGTTATCTGCTCCTGCAATCCCATACGTATCGGTCTTCTTTTCCACAATATAGAAAAAACCCCACGGGGTCAATTCGTCCGGCGGCATGCCGCAAAGACGCGCGGCCAAGAGCAATCTATGCAAAAACTAGCGTCTCTTTTTTTCCGGAAGCTTCCCTAACTTTTCGAGCCGGATATACTCTTTTTGTTTCGTAATCCGCCTAAGCGCCCGATCCCGGATAACGCGTTTCGTCGGCTTTGACGCATACGCTTTTAATTTCCGTGCATCAATCAAAACCCCGGATTGCTGAACGCGGCGAGTAAACCGGCGCAATAGGGCGCCGACGGTTTCATTTTCTTTTCGCTTTACATCGATAATCATTGTATTCGCTGTTAGCTGTTAGAATATGCGCCATTCTCACACATGGACCTTTCGATCTTGCTCGCCCTTCCATCCTCCGAGAAGATGAAGATGCAGATGATCTATCACCTGCCCCCCGTTCCGCCCGACATTGAACACCAATCTGTATCCGGCGAGTCCCTGGTCTTTCGCGATCTGTTTTGCGGTATAGATTATTTTTTGAATGAGATCCGCGTGGTTTTCTTCGAGATGCGCGATGGAGGCAACGTGCTCCTTCGGAATCACTAAAATATGAACCGGCGCTTTCGGATGGATGTCGTAAAACGCTTTCACCTTATCATCCTCATACACCATTTTCTCCGCGGGCATGTCTCCTTTCGCTATTTTACAAAAAATGCAGTCCATACGCTATGCGCCTTTTTTAAGTTTTTTCTTTAAAAACTCGATGAGCTTGTCCTGCGGAATCGTTTCCTGGATCCCCGACTCCATCTCGCGGACAATGATGGTCGAATCGAGCGCCTCTTTCTGACCAAGGATGAGAGCGATTTTCGCGCGGATCCGCTCGGCGATATTGAGCTGTGACTTTATCGAATCCTTGCCCAAGGACTCTTCGACAGAAACCCCCGCCTGGCGAAGTTCTTCTAAAAGCGGAAAACTCTTTTTTTTCGCGGCATCCGAAAGATGGGCAAAAAACACTTCGATTTTTTTCTGTCCAAGCCCGAGCTTCCCCTTATCAATGAGAATCTGCTCGAGCCGGTCAATGAAGAGCGCCCCGCCCGCGACGTCAAGCCGCTTTCCGTAGGCGGCCTCCCCGGCGCGCATCATCCTCCCTCCCTCTGCCATGATAACAACTGGAGAAGGAGTTTCGCCTTCGGCGGACGCCCGATATACGAACTCAAAGACAATGGTGTCGTACCACAGACCTTCGAAGAAAAGCGAGTGATCCAGAAAGTACGGAATGCCGGCTCCTTCAAGAAATTCAAGAATGCCCTTCAAGTGTTTTTTGCATATTTCACACAAAAAGTCAAGAACTTGCGGCGCCTGCTCAAGAATCTGTTTGCATTCTTCATTTTCGCATTGAAGAACTTTTACGTTCGATATCTTCGCATTCCGCCTGCACTGCTTGCAGAAACGAAGGATTCTCGTGCGTAAAAAAGACGTGAGAGAAGAACGAAACCCGTTCCGGCATGACGCACACCCGATTGCGTTTATTCGAAACTGCACGCGGTCTCCGAGCCCGAGCTTTTCAAATGCCTTCCAAAAAATCTGAGTGATCTCCGCCTCGGCGATCGGTCCTTCATCGCCGATCATTGAAATCGCCCATTCGCGGTGCTCGACAATCTCCTCTTTTTTGTGCGCGGGGGAAAAAAACACTTCTTCCTCCAAATAAAACTTGAGGGGGTGCGGAATGTCATTCATTTTATTCTCCTCGTATCCGCGAAGAACCGAAAGAAGCCCTGAAATGCGAAGCATCATTTCCTCCCCGGTTCTCACACGCACGGTAACGGGCGCTCGTTCGTCGAATAGCCCGGATTTTGCGAACGCGTTATACGCACGAGGATGCTCAAGCACGGGGAACACGATGCGTTCAAAACGATAAAATTCAGCCGGGTTTTCAAACGCCTTTTCAATGCGCGCGAGAAGCCGCATCCGCTCAGGCATACGATCTAATTTCTTGAGCTCATGTTTTTGATTCATTTTTTCTTTTCCCATACCCGGTAGTAGACTTCGGCCGTCACGACGTTTCGTCGGGACAAAACCCTCAAAAATTAATGCTTAATAACAAATGCCTGCTTTTTACGTATCTGATAGTATTGGTGAACCTCTTTTAAGCCGAAGTGTTTGCACTGAGCTATGCCGAAATGTTACTACCGGGCATACCCGATAGTAAACTTACTCTGGCTGCAGAGAAAATCCCGAAAGCACCCCGAATCGCGAAATCGGCCACGCGCGAAGGATCGCGCGTCCTGTGATAAAATCCTGCTCGAGCGGCCCCCACACCCTCGAATCAGAACTCGCATCGCGATTGTCTCCGAGAACGAAATACTCATCTTTCCCGAGCTGCGCTTCGATCGCGGGCTGTGTCGCGCGGTCTTCCAGCGGAAGATATGATTCCTCAAGGATAAACCCGTCTTTTTTCTCCACGCTGTACACTTTTACGCGCCCGCCGACTATTTCAACCCGCTCGCCCGGAAGGCCTATAATCCGCTTGATGAAATACTGACGCGGGTCGCGAGGATACCGAAACACAATCGTCTCCCCGCGCGCTGGCTCCCGGAAATAATATGAAATCTCGTCAATAATGAGATATTCCCGATCATAAAAATTCGGCTCCATCGAAGAGCCGCGGACAATGAATGGCTGAACGACGAAATACCTGATCGGAACAACGATGACAAACGAAATAATAAGTATCCGAAAAATTTCCCAGGCATCCCGCCGAAGTGGACCAGAAATAAAAGAAGGAATATCCGCGTGTTGTTCTTCCGGCGGCATAATGTGCTATAGTATACGAAATATATTATCCGTTTGCAACCCGCATACGATGAAACTCATTGCAGGCTTGGGAAACCCGGGTCCAGAATACGAATACACGCGTCATAATATAGGAAGGGAAATCGCCCAGGCAATCAGAAAAACATGGGATTTCCCGGATTTCCGGTTTGAGAAAAAATGGAACGCCGAGGTTTCCGAAGGCAAAATCGGCAAGACAAAAATGCTGATCATTCTCCCGGACACATTCATGAATAAATCCGGGGGCGCGGTGTCAGCAGCACTCCGGTTCTACAAAGTAAAGCCAAAAGAGTTTTTTGCGATACACGACGACGCGGATATTTTGGCGGGATCAGCAAAGCTTTCATTCGGAAAGCGCTCCGCAGGCCACAAGGGCGTTGAATCAGTCATGCGTGCGTTGAAAACCCGCGAATTCTGGCGCTTCCGAATCGGCATAGGCGGGAAACGCGATATTCCGGCGGAAAAAATGGTCCTCCGAAAATGGACTCCGGATGAAAAGCGCGCAGTCGCAAAAATCATCAAGCGCACAATCGAGGCCGCGGAAATCGCGATTTCGAAAAACCCCGAGCGCGCAATGAACACGTACAATTCTTGATTTTGATCCGAAATCCCGGTAGAATAACCCAGGATATTCGGTATGCTGGACGCGCCCCCGAAAACGGACGAACTCCTGATTGTCTCTCTCACCCCCCAAAATCTTGAGCGGGACGCTTTGTGGTTTAGAGAACACGCTCTCGCCGTAAAAAAAGCTGTAAAAACTCATGCGTGGTGGAGGGAAAATGCTTTTTTCATTGAAACCAATCTCATCATCTCGCCTATGATTTTTACGCGGCGTCTCACGGACCTTGGATATGAACGCGCGGGGCGCCTGACCGGAAAAGGGGTCTTCTGCGTTCTCGGCGGATATATCGAGCTCTGGCCGATAAATGCGGAAAAACCTTACACCGTTGAATTTCACGGGAACGTCGTCTCTTCGATATTCGAGCGGCCCGACCGCGAGGAAAAAACAAAACCGCGGCGCGCGGGTTCGCAAAAGATCGAATCGCTCCCGGAAGGATCATTCATAGTACACATTGACCATGGTGTCGGAATTTTCCGAGGAATCGAAAAACGTGAAGAGGATTTTTTTATTATTGAGTATGCTCCCCCGGCCCCGAATCGGCCTCCCGACCGACTCTATATCCCTATTTCGGAACGTGAACGTCTCACCCCCTACGTCGGATTTGAAACGCCGCGCGTGCACCGCCTTGGGGGCTCGTTTTGGTTTGCGACAAAACGAAAAATAAAGGAAGATGCGGAAAAATTCGCGCGGGAACTCCTAGAAATCTATGCGAAACGAAATATCGCCTCGCGGCCTCCCTACGAAGGAGATCGGGCGCTCGAAGACGAAATCCGAGAGACGTTTCCGTTTGATGAGACCGAAGACCAACTGAAAGCAGAAGCCGATATCGCGCGCGATCTCGCGCGCACAAAGCCTATGGATAGGATTTTGGTGGGCGACGTGGGATTTGGGAAAACGGAAATTGCGCTTCGAGCAGCGCTTCGCGCGATTGCATCGGGCCGCCAAGCAGCGCTCCTTGCGCCAACCACAATTCTTGCCATGCAGCACGCGCACACATTCGAAGAACGGCTCAGTCGGACCGCAATTGAGACGCGGCTTTTAGCGCGCGTTGTTCCCGGCCGCGAGCAGAAAAAAATTCTTGACGGAATACAAAAAGGAACGATCGATTGCATCATCGGAACGCATCGCATACTCTCTAAAGACGTCATATTTAAAAATCTCGGCCTTGTCATCATTGATGAAGAACAGCGCTTTGGCGTAAAACAAAAAGAACATTTTAAGAATCTTCGCGCAGAGCTTGATATTTTATCCCTTTCCGCAACTCCGATTCCTAGGACGCTCTCGCTTGCACTCGCGCAGCTGCGCGATATGTCGGTTTTGGAAACCCCGCCGCCAGAGCGAAAACCCATACACACATTTGTCCTCCCGTATTCGGAAAAAATGATCAAAGAAGCAGCGCGATATGTCGGTTTTGGAAACCCCGCCGCCAGAGCGAAAACCCATACACACATTTGTCCTCCCGTATTCGGAAAAAATGATCAAAGAAGCA
>MHQD01000033.1 GCA_001822215.1 Candidatus Sungbacteria bacterium RIFCSPHIGHO2_01_FULL_50_25 | reverse complement strand
ATTATTTTCATCATGATGCAGTATTGGCAAAATTCTTTCGGCTATTGGGCGATGCCGTTTGGGATGAATTGGATTGTTCCTCTTGGCATTCTCATTTTTTCCCTTGTCATCGTGTGGTCTGTTGTGTGGAAAGGAATGGCGCTTTGGAAAGCCGCGCGCCAAGGCGACAAAATCTGGTTTGTCATTCTCCTTTTCGTAAATACGCTCGGAATCCTTGAGATTCTCTATATCTACGTTTTTTCGAAAAAATCAAAATTGGTCTAATCCGCCTCGCGGGCCTATAGTAAAATGGTATTACGCATCCATGGCATGGATGAGGTTCGGGTCCGATTCCCGGTAGGTCCATTCATTTTCAAAAAGCCCCTCGAGGGGCTTTTTGACGAAAGAAATAAGATTTATTGCGGAATTATTTTTATTTTATCGTCTACGATCTCGAGTTTTGCCGCGGGGCTTAAGCGATATCCGTCTTTGAGTATGCCGTTTTCATCCATGCCGTAGGTTGCATCATACATCCCCGCCCCGCCGATAATTGTTACGATGTTTTGGCGGACTTGGAAACTTGTGACGTTCGATTTTGTCTCAACGCGGAGGACGGGAAGAAAAATATACTTTCCGTCTGTTGCCGTATGGATTGATTTTTCGGAGAGGATGTCGATTTCCACGCTCGAATTTTCTCCTTTTGCGACGGATATGCGTGCCGGAATTTTCAGTTCCCCGGACGGAAGTTTCGCCTCTTCTGACCCCGAGGAGCCACGGCGCACAATGCGAATCGGCCCGGCAGAGATGCGAAGCTGGGTATAGGCACCCGGGTCGATGTTTACTTCTGATAGGAATTCCGGCGAACCCGACTTATATATTTTTATGAGGTCAAATACTTTTGACCCTGACATCACCGTGATCCATCCTTTTGACGGATTTTGGACTTGGATTTCATTTATGGTGAAAAGAATCGAGTCAATCTGGTCAAGCGAGACGAATTCGTCTTTCAGGGCGAAGATGACGCGGCCCTGGTTTTTTGACGAAGTCGCACCCGACGACGGTGGTTTTGTCAAACCGCTTTTGGGAGATGTTTGTGATCCGGACGGCTGCGGAGCGGTTTGGTCTCCTGCGTCTGCTGAAGTTTTTGCCCCTTCTCCGGACGGCGCAGGTACGGCGCCATTATCCGATGTTTCCTCCGCGGTAAAAATAAAGAATCCAGCGAGAAGGAGCACGATAAGTCCTATAATGCCGAAAAAGTAGTATTTTTTCATGAGACCCATAATTATTGGTATTTATGCGTAAGCCCAGTAAGAGCCTGAGATTACCATTATTATCCCATTTCAAGCTGTTTCGTCAAACAATCAAAAGAGGGCGCGCAAAGCCCCCGCTTTTAATGGTTGCCTTTGGAACAAGAGTGGATTAAAACACGCGCTTTTGTTTTGCGCCTGCGTGCTCGACAATGCCGCGCGCGACTGCAAGCGCGGCGTGGCGTGGGCTCTTCCCTGTTTTTGTCGAGCGGCTAAGAACGGTCTCTGTTGATCGGGAAATTTTTTCTTCGACCGCGCGAAACATAGCTTTTTTGCTCATGCCTTTTGATTCGGCCCAGGACGAGATGACTCCTCCCGCATTTGCGACGAAATCCGGAACGATCAAAAATCCCTTTTTGGAAAGTTCGTTTTCAATCGCTTCGGACATTGGGATATTCGCGCCCTCGACAATAATTTTCGCTCGGATTTTTGTTTTATTCGATTCGTTAATGACGTCGGTCACTGCCGCGGGAATTAAAATATCAACCGGCAAGCCGAAAATCTCTTTATGGGGAAATTTTTCTGCGGGTTCGTAGTTTTTGATAGATCCTGTTTTTTTCTTTGTTGCGGCAAGGCGCGCGCCGTCTATCCCCCGTTCGTTATATACGGTGTAGTCGCGGTTTGAGACCGCAATAATTTTTGCGCCCATTGCCTGGAGGTGCGCGAGCGCGAAACTTCCGACGTTCCCGTAGCCCTCTATTGCGATTCGCGCGCCCGTAATGCTGATTCCGCAGGTGCGCGCGGCGATTTGCGCCGCTACTGCAACGCCAAACCCCGTTGATCCGAGCTCATGCGGGAGCCCGCATTTTTTCTTTCCGCGCGTTTTCGTGCAAAAATGAGTTGGTTTTCCGGTGACTGCGTTCCAGTTTTTGAGTTCTCGCGCAATCCAGGCCATTTCGCGCTCCCCGGTATTTACGTCAGGCCCGCCGATGTAGCGTGAAGGTATAAACGGGGCAATCGCCCGGGCAAAACTTGTAACAAACGTTTTTTTAATCGCGTCCGCGCCGCCAGGCCAGACGATTCCGGCTTTCGCGCCGCCAAACGGGATCCCTGCAAGCGCATTTTTCCACGTCATGGTCCGCGCAAGGCGAAACACTTCTTCCGCCGTAACGTCCGGCGTCATCCGGATTCCTCCTTTTCCGGGACCGAGCGCCGTGTTGTCGATTACCAAAAATCCCTTCATCCCGATTTTCGGGTCGCGAACAGTTAGTACATACTCCGGGCCAAATATATCTTTTTCCGCTTTCGTTTCCATATCGTTTTATATCCCAAATATATCCTGCGCGCGCCAGCGAATCTCTTCCCTGTTCATCGGTCCACGCTTGTGGAACCGAATGGCGCCTTGTTTGTCTATGAAAATGGTTTCCGGCATGGAAAATCCCTGAATTGTTTTATAGAGCGAATCATTCGAGTCAAGAAGATAGATGAGGTTTCGTCCAAGTGCTGTTTCATTCAGATATCGTTCTGCTGTCTCCGGTTTTTCTCCGTGGTTCGCCGCAAGTATCACGAGTTTTTCGCCGTATTCGCCCTGAACGCTTTCGAAATAAGAAAGTTCTTCGCGGCAGTACGGGCACCACGAAGCCCAGACGTTCACAATGATATTTTTTCCCTTAAAGTCAGCGAGGCGGACGGGGTTTCCGTTGAAATCGGCAAGCGTGAGCGCAAATACGGCTTCGGCTGATCGTTCCTGCAGAGCGCCGTGTACGCTTTTATCCGCTGTTCCTTTGGAATACCAGAAAAAAAATCCTCCGATGCCGAGGAGAATAACAATGACAATTCCTGTGATGGTTTTTGTCCGGTTCATGAAGAAATAACTCTTCTAGTATGGATTTTTAAAGCGTCTCGTCAAGGCGCGCTTCTTTTCCGGTAAGCTTTGCATCATGGGCTTATGTCCATGGTGCGGGGTAAGGCAATTGACTATATTTTGCGAGCCGGTATTATCCATAGTATAATTCCGACTAAATAAGTCGAGTATGAAATTTTCCCGGAGGACTGACTACGGCATTATCTTAGCGCAAGCGCTTCGATCCACATTCAGGGATCGAAGCCATATTCCGATTTCGAAAATTGCTCAAAATCAAGGGCTTCCGCTGGTTTTTTTGGAAAAACTTGCCGAGAGGCTTCGGCAAGCCGGATATCTTGAGGCGCGCCGCGGCTCAGAAGGCGGGTATCGGCTCGTGAAAGACCCGAAAAAGATTACGCTCAAGGAATTGATAGATGTTTTCGAGGAGCCGGAAATGATGCGCTGTATGAAATCTCCGCATCCGCAAAAGCATTGCGCGTTTGTTGCTCTCTGCCCAACGCGCGGGAAATGGCTTGAGATTGAAAAGCGCGTAGACTTGATATTTGAATCCGTTACTGTTGATGCCTTATAGCATATGAAGCAGGTCTATCTTGATTATGCGGCGGCGACCCCTCTTGATCCTCGCGTCAAAGAGGCGATGGCGCCCTATTGGGATAAGGAGTTTGGGAATCCGTCGAGCCTGCATCCTTTAGGACTGCGCGCAAAAGATGCGGTTGAAGACTCGAGACGGCGCATTGCGGAAATACTAGGCGCGCGGCCTGAAGAAATCGTGTTCACCGGAGGCGGGACAGAGGCGGTAAATCTTGCGATATTCGGGGTTGCGGCGCGCAATCCATCGGGCCATGTCATTACGACGCCGATTGAGCACCACGCGGTGCTTGAATCGCTTCGCGCGCTCGAGCGGCGAGGGTTTTCGATGACCTTTGTTTCTGTTGATCAGGACGGGCTTGTAAATTCTGATGAGATCGCACGATCTATACGGGAGGAGACGGTTCTTATTTCCGTTATGTATGCAAATAACGAGATTGGAACAATAGAGCCGATTGCGGAAATCGGAGCGCGCGTCAAAAAATGGAAAAAGGAGCATGGACGGGCTCTATCTGATCCGCCGTATTTTTTTACGGACGCCTGCCAGGCGGCGGGATATCTTTCGCTTGACGCCGGGAAACTCGGCGCTGATTTTCTTGCGTATAGCGGATCAAAAATATACGGGCCAAAGGGCGCGGGCGCGCTCTTTATCCGCAAAGGAATACCGCTTGAGCCGGTTATCTACGGCGGCGGCCAAGAGCACGGGCTTCGATCCGGCACGGAAAACGTTCCCGGCGTCGTCGGGCTTTGCCGCGCGCTTGAGATCGCGGATGAGGAACGGGAAAAAGAATCAGCGCGCGCGCGAACGCTGCGGGATTATTTTCTGATCGAGTTCAAAACGAAATTCCCAGAAGCGCGGATAAACGGCTCCATTGAAGCGCGCCTGCCGAATAACATAAGTGTTTCGTTTCTCGATATCGAAGGCGATGCATGCGTGATGTATCTCGGCGAGAAAGGAGTCTTTGCATCTACGGGGTCTGCATGCAGTTCGGTGTCCTTGGAACCGTCACACGTGTTAGAAGCTATCAGATGCCCGAATGAATTTTTGCACGGGTCTGTAAGGTTTACGCTCGGGAGGAGAACGGAAAAAGGCGATATCGATTACGCGGTTGAAAAAATTTCAGAGGTGTTACAGATACTTAAGAAAAAATAAAAGAAGCGCATGGAGCGCTTCAGATATGATAGCGAGGGATGAGCGGGGCGCTCCCGGAGCAGATGAAGGGCTCGGTTCCGCTCATGACCTCGATAGGTCTTTCTTCAGGGTCGGCCTCGTCGTGAAGTTCAATGACCGCATAGAGGCCATCGAGCTCTCTGAACGGTGGAAGGCCGATTTCTCTGAGATAGATGGAGAATGTTTTGACGGCTGAGTCGCGGGGTGTGATGCTCTTCACATGCGAGATCTGGCGCGCCATCTCGGCAAGAACAGCGTCGGTCATTGTGTACGTATGTTCATAGACGCCGAATTGCACCGCGGAGATTTTAGCGAGGAGATCTACGCCGATGCCGACCATGTACGGCGGTCGGGGCATGAGTGCGCCGTTTTCGGTCTTATCGCGGGTCCTGACGTGGAAACGCCTAACGCGATTTCCCATTGTGGATCCCTCCGGCAAAGAAGAACCGAAAAAATAATACATCACTTTTAAGAAAAAAGCAACATGGATGTGTTTGTTGTAAAGAATCTTTCCGTTGAAGCCGGAGGCCGCGAGGTCGTAAAGAACGTTTCTTTTAGAATTTCACCGGGCGAGATCCACGCGCTTCTTGGGCCGAACGGGTCGGGTAAAAGCTCTCTTGCCTATGCGCTTTTCGGGCATCCGGAATACGCCGTGT
>MHQD01000032.1 GCA_001822215.1 Candidatus Sungbacteria bacterium RIFCSPHIGHO2_01_FULL_50_25 | reverse complement strand
TTCCCTCGGACGGATACGCGCTCCTGAACCAGGATGATCCGGCCGTGCGCGCAATGCGCGTGCGTACTGCGGCGCGCGTGCTCACGTTCGGAAAATCGCTTGAAGCGGATTTTCGGATTATGAATTCCGAGCTTCGCATGAAAAACGATGAGGAATTCGGCCGCGTGCCCGCCGGGCTTTCATTTAAGATTCAATACAAAGGCGCAGTGACGCAGGTGTTTTTGCCTTCAGCCCTCGGCGCGCCCCAGCTCTATGCCGCTGGCGCGGCCGCGCTTGTAGGCATTCTCATGCGGATGGATATCGGCGAGATTGTTTCCGCGCTTGCGGAGTATGCGCCGCCGCAGGGACGTTTGAGGATTCTTTCGGGGATAAAGCACACGCTTATTATTGACGACACATATAACGCGGCTCCGGAATCAATGCGAGAAGCACTTTTACTCCTTGAGTCGCTTTTTGCAAAGAGGAAAATCGCGGTATTGGGCGACATGCTTGAGCTTGGGCGATATTCCGAAGAAGCGCATCGCGAAATCGGCCGCATGGTCGGCTCATACGTTGACATTCTCCTCACCGTCGGCCCTCAGGCGCGTCTCATTGGCGAAGAAATGAAATTGCTTCGAAAGGCAAAAAGCCGTGGCGGCGTAGAGAAAGTGTTTTCGTTCGCAAATGCGATATCAGCCGGGAAAATGCTTGAATCCCTTCTCCGGCCGGGCGATGCCGTTTTAATCAAAGGAAGCCAGGGTATTCGGATGGAAAAAATCGTTGAAGAAATCATGGCGAATCGGGAGCATGCAAAAAAACTTCTTGTGAGGCAGGAAGATTATTGGAAGAAAGCGTAGGCCTGTGCATATCTTAAAACGCAAAAGGGATAGCTGGCGCTATACTGGAGAAAGAACCTTTTGGAGACTGCGATGCCAGATAGCGGCGCGGGGTGAATCTTTCCGGCTGGGAACTTGCAGAATGGATTGATACGCATACATGGGCCCGATGCCAGTACTGTAAACAGCCGAAGTCAGTGCATCTTGTCCGCCGCAACGATGGAAAATATTGCCCGCAATGCAATCGCAAAGTCGGCGAGCTATGCGCTAAGCCGTTCATCGAGCCATCCGGAAACGGCAATCGGAACTCAGCGCACTGGTATGACAGGGATCCCGAGTTCGCGTACCGCCAATAACCGGCGGTCTTTTTTCTTTATCCTGAGCTTGGACTTCGGCTGAGTTCAGTCGAAGCCTCGAAGGATTGATTTTTTGTGATTTTTCCCGTAGAATTTCGAGTGATTCTGCTCCTATCGTCTAGTGGTTAGGACGCCAGGTTCTCATCCTGGTAACCCGGGTTCGATTCCCGGTAGGAGCGTTTTATGTCGCAAGAAATCCGGCTTTTTTCTTTGCTTCGGTAAGGGTTCTATCCGCGATCTTTGCCGCGGCTTTTTGACCTTTTTTGAGTACGGTTTTTACACTCGCTTCGGTGAGCGCGCTGTAGCGTTTTTGTATTGGTGTAAGGGCGCCTACCATAACATCTGCAAGGTCGTGCTTGAATTCGCCGTACCCCTTGTCGGAAAATTTTGCCTCGATTTCCTTGAGGCCAATTCCGGAGAATGCGCTATATATCCGCATGAGGTTTGAGATTGCGGGTTTTGTTATCTCGTCGTACGCAACTTCTTTTCCTGAATCCGTAACCGCAATCTGGATTTTTTTCCGAATGGTTTCGGGCTCGTCCAAAAGCGCAATGTAACTCGCCGGATTTGCCGAGGATTTTGACATTTTTTTCGTCGGGTCGTCGAGCGCCATGACGCGGCTGGTTTCTTTCAAAACATATTCTTTCGGCTCTTTGAACGTTTCGCCGAAGCGCGCATTGAATTTCCGTGCGAGGGTCCGCGTAAGCTCAATATGTTGGATTTGGTCCTCGCCCACAGGAACAATATCGGAGTTATAAAGAAGAATGTCGGCCGCCATGAGTGTGGGATAGTTTAAGAGTCCCGCAAGCACTCCGGCTTTTTCTTTTTTTTCTTTAAACTGTGTCATTCGTTCGAGCTCTCCAATCGGAGTAAGAGTGTTTAAAATCCATCCGAGCTCCGTATGCGCGGGGATTTGCGACTGGACGAAGATAACTGACTTTTTTGGGTCTAAGCCGCAGGCAAGCAGGAGTTTTGCAACGCCAAGGGTATTTTTGTAGAGTATTTCGGGCTCCTGGGGGATGGTGATTGCGTGCAGGTCCGCGATCATGGCAAATACGCGGTGGGTTTTTTGCATTTCCACCCATTGTTTTATTGCACCCAAATAGTTCCCGATGTGGAAATTTCCGGATGGCTGTACGCCGCTTAGGAGGATTTGTTTTTTGGATTTTTCCGCAGGTATCATACTTCAATTACTACGGGCAATACCATTGGGCGACGCGCGGTTTTGTTGAAGAGAAACTGCCCGATTTTTTCGCGAACCTCGTCTTTGACATAATTCCAGTCAATAGGGCGCGTTGGGCCCGTTGTAAGGCCTTCGACAATGGTCCGTGTGCGCTTTCTTACTTCGCGGAGGAGCTCTTGGGACTCTTTGAGGTATATGAAGCCGCGGGAGATGATATCCGGGCTTGTTTTTACCTTCCCGGTTTTCGCGTCAACTATCGTAATAATGACGAAAATGCCGTCTTCTGCCAAGTGCTGGCGGTCGCGGATAACAACCTCTTTTACGTCGCCCACGCCAAGGCCGTCAACCATGACATAGTCGGTCGGCGCTCTTTCTTTGAGCTTTCTGATTCCTTCACGGTTCATTGAGACGATCTCGCCGTCTTCCGCAATTATGATCCGCTCTTTCGGGATTCCGGCTTTTTCGGCAAGCTCTGAATGGATTTTGAGCATAAAGTAGTTTCCGTGGATCGGAATCATGTATTTCGGCTTTGTGAGCTTTATCATTTGGGTGAGTTCGTCTTGCTTTGCATGGCCTCCGGAGTGGATGTCCATTGTCGCGTAGTGGTAAACCTTGCCCGCTCGCTTGTAGAGTGTGTCTTTCAAGCGCTGGACCGAGTTTTCATTCCCCGGGATGACGGAAGAAGAGAATACTACCGAGTCTTTTGGCTGGATAGTGATGAGGCGATGTTCATTATTTGCAATCCGCATCAAGGCCGCGCGGTCCTCGCCTTGCGCGCCGGTGCAGAGGATCGTAATTTCACTCTCTTTATAGCGATGGATGTCTTTTGTGTCTATGATCGTTCCCTTGCGCACCTTGAGATATCCGAGTTCCTGCGCGACTGCGACATTTTGCTTTATTGAAAACCCTTCGAGCGCAACCTTTCTTCCATATTTTTCAGAAAGCCAGATGAGCTGTTGGAGGCGGGTAATGAGTGAGGCGAATGTTGCCGCAATGATCCTGCCGGGCGCCACCTTGAATATTTCTTCAATCGTTTTCTGGACCTCTGTTTCCGATATTTGATGTCCGGGAGAGTCGGCGTCCGTTGACTCCGATACGAGCAAAAGAACTCCCTGATGGCCGATCTCAGCAATTCTGTGAAGATCCGCGGTTGCCTCTGAAACGGGCTGGGGGTCAAACTTAAAGTCGCCCGTATGCACAACCGTTCCCACGGGCGTCCGAAGCACGACGCCGACCGAATCCGGGATGTTGTGGTTTATGTGATAGAACTCGGCAAGGAAATTTCCGAGACGCACTTTTGACTCCGTGGTGATGAGTTCGATTCTCGGCTTCGGGAGGTGCTTAAAATCTTCCTGCCGCTTCATGATCATGCCCCGCGTGAGCGCGGTTGCAAATATCGGCGGGTTCCCGAGAGAATCCAAGAGATGCGGGATTGCCCCGAAGTGGTCGTAATGCCCGTGGGTGATAATGATCCCGCGGATATTTTTCTTTCTCGGCTTCAGGTACTCGACGTTTGCGATTAAATAATCTATTCCCGGCATGTCTTCATCCGGGAATTGGAGACCCATGTCGATAATCACAATATCGTCATTGTATTCGTAAACATAGGTCGAACGCTGGACCTCTCCGCAGCCACCCAGCGGGATAAATCGAAGGTCGCCCCGCGAACCGGGAATGGGTCCATGGGATTGCCCTCGCATGAGGGAGGGCCGGCGTAGATGGCGCCGTCCCTCGTGATATGACGGTTTTCTATGCATCAGTGTGTATGCGAATACGTTCCGACAATCAAGAAAAAATCGTTCGTGATATCGGCAACTATTCGGAAATAAAAAATTAGGTTAATAATGATGCGGTGCCCCCCAGAGGATTTGAACCTCTACAGGATTTCTCCCACTAGCTCCTGAAGCTAGCGCGTCTGCCAGTTCCGCCAGGGGGGCGTCGGTATCACTTAAAGATTCGTTTCGTATCTATATACCATCTGTTGACTTCGTTAAAACGGTCAGATTGGAGCGATATGATTTTTGGGTCGATACCTTTTATGCGTCGTGGAAGAATATAAAGGTATTCTTCGGAAAAAATAGGAAGCATGGGAAGCTCCTGCATGATGCGCTTTTCCAGCTCGCGGAGGCGGCGCTCCCGTTCGCCGCGGTCGGGGAGCGTTCTGATTTCTTCGAGGAGGCGGTCTGACGTTTTATCGCTGTAGCGGACGATATTAAGCCCAGGGTCTTTTCCCTGCGATGTATGCCAGAAAAGGAATGGGTCCGGTTCATAGCCGTATGCGTGGCCAAAGAGGAGAATCTCAAAATCACGGGGGCGGATTACCGAAGTATCGAGTTCAGATAGGGAGACGGTATTGATTTGGATATCAATGCCGACAGCCGCGAGGTCGCGCTGGATTTTTTCTGCGGCGCGCAAGAGGTCGGGCCAGTCTGATGTTGTAAGCACAAAAGAGAGCGGGGTTTCCGATTCGATTGTTTTGTTCCCCGACTTCTTTTTTTCCTTTCTTTCAAGTATTCCGTCTCCATTTTCATCTTTATATCCCGCTTCTGCAAGGAGTGTGCGTGCTTTCCCGGGGTCATACACGATTGTCGATGTCGGCGTGTCGCCTCGGGGCTCTGTTTCGCCGAATCGCGGGAACGGAGTTGATTTTGAAGTCGCTTCTCCGAGGATGTAATCCGTGATCGCGTCTCGTGAGATGGCGCGTGCGATCGCCTCGCGAATTCGTTTATCCCGGAGCGCGTCGTTTTTCGATTGATTGAAGAATATCCCGAATACCCGAGGCGTTTCTATTGAAAAAAGCGAATGCCGATTCTCGTTGAGTTCGTTTTCTATGTTTTTCGATATCGGGCTCATTCCATCAATCTTGCCTTTTCGCCAGTCAGTGAGGAGCATCTCAAATGAATCATAAAACGTAAATGTCAATCGTCTGATATATGGGCCTTCTCTGTAATAATCGGGGTTCCAGGCAAAGCGATACTCGGATATTGTGCCGTCATCGTTCTTTATGAAGCGGTCAAATCGGTACGGGCCCGATCCTATCGGCTGGAGGTTTTGTTCGTGCAGAAGCGCTTGTTCCGGGCGGACGTCTTTCCATATATGGCGCGGCAATATCCCGACCGTCAGGTTTTCGAGAAACGGGACGTATGGCGTCCGGAGCGTGAACTGAACCGTGTATTCATCGATTTTTTTTATTTCGACACCCTGCCAGTTTGCGATAAATGGGCTTTTATAGGAAGGGTTTTGGATCATGGAAATTGTAAAAAGAACATCTTCTGCCGTCACTTTTTTCCCGTCATGCCAGTACGCATTTTCACGGAGCGTTACCATATAGGTCTTTCCGTCTGCGCTCATTTCATATTGCTTTGCAAGATCGAGCACTATGTTTCCGTTCCCGTCATAGGTGAGAATGCGGGAAAACACGAGTTTTGCAAAATCACGGTCGGTGTCGTTCGTCGATGCATAGACCGGATTGATTGCGCGTGGGGTTTTAAGGAGCCCTTCATGGTATGCGCCCCCAAGAGCGGGGACCGGCAGCGTAAGCCGGATATAGACGCGCGCAAAAAAAGAAACGCCAAAAAGAATACATGCAATAAATACAAGATATACCCTTCGCTGATCACGAGGATCAAGAAAGCGCGGGATATGCAATAGTTTATGGAGCCTCAGCCAGCGATATCCGACAGCGTCGGGCATCCGGCCAATGCCTTGAGAAGGAGTATTTTCAAGCACGGCGAAGCCGCAAATCGATTAGAATACAAGATTGAGAATTGCGGCAAGAAAAAAAATAGCGGCAGATATGATGGATGTGATAAAAATTGTTTTTTCAATTCCCCGTCGCGTGCGATAAAATCCTCCCTCGCCGCCAAACACCGGCGAAAGACCGCCGCCCCGCTGCTGCAGGAGGATGGTTGCGATAAGGACAACCGCCGCGACAATTTGAACTATTTGGAATATCAAGTCATTCATATCTCATCAATTATGCATATGGGCGCATTACGAAAGCGATCGATGCGCATTCTGCCGCGTTAAAATATATTTGCAACTGCGATTATAAAAGAGATATAAAAAAGTGTTTTTATGGAGTCAAATGAGATTTCGGCGAGGAGGATGTCTGCTGTCCAGAGAAGCGCGATATTGATTGCGATATTGAAGAGGCCAAAGGTAATCCAGACAAGGGGAGCAGAGAGAAGCCGTATGAGCGGCCGTATAAGTGTATAGAGGAGCGCGAGTAAAACGGCGCTTATAAGGAGGGTTTTAGCGCCTCCCTCCATAGTAAAGCCCGGTATATAGGAATTCGCGAGGTATAACCCAAGGCCGTTTAGAAGGACTTTTATGATGAATTTCGTCCCAAGGCCTATCATGGCAATACAAAGATCATAGCAGATATGAGCTTTTAAGGCAAGTGCGCGTGAGCACTTGACTATTTTTTCGTATGCGCGTATACTTGAAACAATACTGAATGGGGAGGTAACGGGTGTTTCGGCTGATTACATCAAAATAATTTCTACCACTATTTGCGACTATAGTTAGTTATCGCAAATTTGATTGAGCATCCCTAATTGAGGAGGTTATTTTAGGGCGTGTTTATTTTTTTGATTTTAGGATTTCCATACTCTTTCTTTACATAACTCATTTGTAACCATTTTATGGATATACAAAAGAAATATTTCGGAAATTATAAAAATCAGCGGGCCGATATTCCTAATCTCGCCGAAGTCCAGCTCTCGTCATACCAATGGCTTTTCGGACGCGGGCTTCGTGAACTCTTCGACGAGGTTTCGCCTCTCAAGGAAGATTTCGGGGGGTTTGAGATGGCGCTCGAATTTGTTGACTACTATCTTGACGAGCCGAAGTATACCGAACAGGAGGCGCGTGAGAAAAACCTTTCGTACGAAGCGCCGCTTCGCATCAAGGCGCGTCTCACGAACAAAAAAACAAAAGAAGCAAAAGAGCAGGAGATCTATCTGGGAGATTTCCCTTTGATGACGTCACGGGGCACGTTTGTCGTAAACGGCGTTGAACGCGTAATCGTATCTCAGCTCATCCGGTCTTCCGGGGTCTATTTTACGAGTTATGTGTCTCGGGGCAGGCGGTATTTCGGCGCAAAAATCATTCCGAATCGGGGTGCATGGATAGAATTTGAAACCGACGTTGACGGGTCTATCGGGGTAAAAATCGATCGCAAGCGGAAGATTCCTGCGACCGCGGTTTTGCGCGCGTTCGGCCTTATCGATGAAAAGGATATTCGTGCGGCGTTTGAAGGTGCGGATGCCGGAGATGTTTCTTTCATCGCGAAAACATTGGAACGAGATTCTTCAAAAAGTCAGGATGAAGCGTTTATTGAGATCTATAAACGGATTCGGCCGGGCGACCTTGCAACCGCCGACAATGCGCGCTCTCTCATCACGTCGATGTTTTCTGCAGAGCGCTATGATCTTGCAGAGGTCGGCCGTTACAAATTCAACCAGCGGCTCGGCGTTTCGAAAGATCCGAAAACAATGCGGGTTTTGGATACAGAAGATCTCGTCGCGGTCATGAAGGAGATTATCCGTTTGAATAACGCGACGGACGGCGTAAACGACGATATCGATCACTTGGGGAACCGGCGCGTTCGAGGCGTCGGCGAACTTTTGCAGAATCGGCTTCGGGTCGGCGTTGCGCGGATGGCGCGCATCGTCCGCGACCGGATGTCTACGCTTGATCCCGCCATGATCACGCCCGCGCAGCTCATCAACGCCCGCCCCTTTATGGCCGCGGTAAAAGAGTTTTTTACTTCGTCGCAGCTTTCCCAGTTCATGGACCAAATCAATCCTTTGTCCGAACTTGAGCATAAGCGGCGTCTTTCTGCGATGGGCCCCGGGGGGCTGCAGCGGGAGCGAGCCGGATTTGAGGTTCGCGATGTGCATCCATCCCACTACGGCCGGATTTGTCCGATTCAGACGCCTGAAGGCCCGAATATCGGCCTTGTGGGGCATCTTGCAAGCTACGCCCGTCTTAATGAATTTGGCCTTATTCAGACGCCGTACGTGAAAGTCACAAATGGCGTTTTGACCGGCGAAGTCGAATATCTCGATGCGTCGGCAGAGACGAAATTCAATATCGCTCATGCGGGTATCGTTGTTGATGCGGATGGGACTATTCTGGAAGACCGGGTTGAGGCCCGCGTTCACGGGAACCCAGGGCTTATTGAACGCGAAAAAGTTGATTACGTAGATGTGTCTCCCCAGCAGGCAATTTCAATCGGAACGAGTTTGATTCCGTTTCTTGAACATGATGATGCGAATCGCGCGCTTATGGGGTCCAATATGCAGCGCCAAGCCGTGCCGTGCGTGCGGCCGCAGGCGCCGTTTGTGGGGACCGGCATTGAGACGCGTGCGGCGCGTGATTCCGGGCGCGTAATTCTTGCACAAGAGGATGGTGAGGTGATTGTTTCCGATGCGCGCGAGATTATTGTAAAGGAAAAAGGCGGCAAGACGCGCACCTATGACCTTTTGAGCTTTTTGAGGACGAATGCATTTACCGCAATCCGCCAGCGGCCGCGCGTTACTGTCGGCGACAAGGTGAAAAAAGGAGATATTCTTGGCGATTCGTCATCTGTGGATCGCGGCGATCTCGCGCTCGGCCAAAACGTGCTTGTCGGATTTCTCTCGTGGTCCGGCTCGAATTATGAAGATGCGATTATTATTTCGGAGCGGCTTTTGAAAGACGATCGGTTTACCTCGATTCATATCGAGGATTTTTCAATCGACGTTCGGGATACAAAGCTCGGCCCGGAATTGACAACCCCTGATATTCCGAATGTCGGGGAAGAGAAGCTCAAAAATCTCGATGAAGAAGGCGTGATTCACATCGGTGCGGAGGTGCGGTCCGGCGATATACTGGTTGGAAAAATTTCGCCCAAGGGTGAATCTGATTTGACTCCCGAGGAAAAGCTTCTCCGTGCGATTTTCGGCGAGAAGGCGCGCGACGTAAAAGATACGTCGCTCCGGCTCTCGCACGGGAAACGAGGCCGGGCGGTAGGAGTCCGCGTGTTTTCGCGCGAAAAAGGGGACAAACTAGACGCGGGGGTGATCAAGCAAATCCAGGTTGATATCGCGCAGATGCGGAAAGTGTCGGTGGGCGACAAGCTCGCGGGGCGCCACGGCAACAAAGGCGTCATCGCAAAGATTCTGCCAGAAGAAGACATGCCGTATTTGGAAGACGGCCGCCCTTTGGATATTATTTTAAACCCATTAGGCGTTGCATCGCGCATGAATCTCGGACAGATCCTCGAGACGCACCTTGGGTGGGCAGCGCATGAACTCGGATACCACGCGGTTGTTCCGGCATTGAACGGCGTTTCTTCCGAAGAGATTCGCGAGGAATTGAAGCGAGCGAATCTTCCGGAGGGAGGAAAAATACATTTGTATGACGGGAGAACCGGGGATCGGTTCAACCAAAAAATTACGGTGGGATACATCTATATCATGAAGCTTATTCATCTTGTGGAAGATAAAATCCACATGCGCTCGATCGGCCCCTATTCTTTGATCACCCAGCAGCCGTTAGGAGGGAAGGCGCAGTTCGGCGGTCAGCGGTTCGGCGAAATGGAGGTGTGGGCGCTTGAAGGATACGGGGCGGCGCATACGCTCCAGGAAATGCTTACGATTAAATCCGATGACGTGCTGGGGCGCGCGGCAACGTACGAATCAATCATCAACGGCGAGAAAATAAAAAAGCCGAATATCCCCGCTTCGTTTAACGTGTTGGTAAATGAACTCAAGGGACTCGCATTGAATGTTGATATTGTGAAGCACGAAGGAGAAGGAGATACCGAGCGTGCGAGAGACGCGGTAGTCGAGCGGGCGCGAAAAACGAAAGTGCGTGAGCGTGTAAAATAAAACATCCGTTATGCAGGAAACATCATTTCGCGATTTTAAAGCAATTTCGCTCCGTCTCGCTTCGCCGGAGGATATTTTGACGTGGTCATTCGGCGAGGTGACAAAGCCCGAGACAATCAACTACCGGACCGCAAAGCCAGAGCGGGACGGCCTTTTCGACGAGCGGATATTCGGTCCGGTCAAGGATTGGGAATGCTATTGCGGGAAGTATCGCCGGATCCGCTACAAGGGAATCGTGTGTGACAAGTGCGGAGTCGAAGTGACGCGCGCAATCGTGCGCCGGGAGCGCATGGGGCATATAAAACTTGCGACGCCGGTTTCTCATGTCTGGTTTTTGAGGGGTATTCCTTCAAAAGTCGGGCTGTTGCTTGATATTTCCGTGAGCGCGCTTGAGAAGGTGATCTATTTTGCGGGATACATCATCACGAAAGTCGATGAAGATGCGCGGAAGCGCATTCTTGAAGAGATTGAGCGCGAGTATAAAACAAAGACGAAAAAGCTTGAGAAAGAGGAGACATCGGACATCCGCGATGCGAAGGAAAAGGCAAAAGACGACCTCAAAAACATCCAGCTTCACGAGGTGCTCTCGGAGGTTGAGTATCACCGCCTTTCGAGAAAGTTCGGAGAAGTATTTGAGGCCTCAATCGGCGCGGAGTCAATCAGAAAAATTCTTGAGGGCATTCATCTGCCTACGCTCCAAAAGGAGCTTGAAGAGGATTTGCCGAAGCAGTCGCCCATGGTCCAGCGAAAGACCCTTCGCCGGCTCCAGGTGATCAAGGGGATGATTCGGTCGGGTATCCGCCCTGAATGGATGTTTTTAACCATGATCCCGATTATTCCTCCGGATCTTCGCCCGATGGTGCAGCTTGACGGCGGCAGGTATGCGACTTCAGACCTGAATGATTTATACCGGCGCGTAATCAATCGCAATAATCGTCTGAAGCGGCTCCACGAATTGAACGCGCCCGAAGTCATTACGCGAAATGAAAAACGCATGCTCCAGGAAGCGGTTGACGCGCTTATCGATAATTCGATCAGGCGCGGAACAGCCTCCCCGGTCGCATCGCAAGTCCAGCGCCGTCCGTTGAAATCCCTTGCCGATATCATCAAGGGCAAACAGGGCCGATTTCGCCAGAATCTTCTTGGGAAGCGCGTTGATTATTCCGGACGCTCTGTTATTGTCGTGGGTCCCGATCTTCATCTTCACCAGTGCGGGATTCCGAAAAAAATGGCGCTCGAGCTTTTCAAGCCGTTTGTCATACGAAAGCTCATCGAAAAAGAGATCGCCCATAACGTTCGCGGCGCGGGCCGCCTCATTGAAGATCATGACCCGTTCGTGTGGGAGGCGCTTGAAGAGGTCATCGAAGGCCGTTATGTTCTTTTGAATCGAGCCCCCACGCTCCACCGGCTTGGCATACAGGCGTTTCAGCCGATCCTGATAGAAGGGGACGCGATTCAGGTGCATCCGTTGGTGTGTCCCGCGTTTAACGCTGATTTTGACGGTGACCAGATGGCTGTCCACTTGCCGCTTACGGATGAAGCGCAGGCCGAGGCCCGGGATATTATGCTTTCGACGCGCAATCTTCTGAAGCCCGCGACCGGAGATCCGATCGTTGATCCGACCCAGGACATTGTTCTCGGATGCTATTGGGCAACGTCAGTGCACGATGGACTTCTCGGCCACGGGAAATTTTTCGGTTCAGAGGACGAGGCGATATTCGCCCATGATTCCGGAGCGGTTGACCTTCAGGCGAAGATAATGGTCCGCATGCAAAAGGAACGAATCACGGGAGTCGTTGTCGCGCCTGATGAGAAAGACACGGAGATTGTTGAAACATCGGTCGGCAGAATCTTGTTTAACCGCGCTCTTCCCAAAGAAATTCTGTACGTAAATAAGCAAGTGAAAAAGAGAGACCTGGGGGATATTGTCGCGCATCTTATTAAGGTTCACGGTGTTGAGGGGACTCCGCCGATTCTCGACAATATCAAGAAATTCGGTTTTACCTATGCGACGAAATCCGGCATTTCATGGGGAATGGATGATTTGCGTATTCCCCCGGAGAAAAAAGAAATTATTAAAGCGGCTGAAAAAGAAGAGGTTCTTGTCATCGAGCAGTTTCGCCGCGGGCTCCTGACCGAAAAAGAGCGCTACGATCGCGTTCTTGAAATATGGAAGCGGGTTGTTGATCAATTGACAAAGCTTGTTCCGGGGGCACTCGATCCGGTCGGCCCGATTTTTTCCATGGTTGACGGGAAAGCGCGCGGCTCGTGGATTCAGATTCGGCAAATGTCCGGCATGAAAGGACTCGTGGTGAACCCGGCAGGAAAGATTATCGAGCTTCCCGTTATTTCATCCTACAAAGAAGGGTTGAACGTGCTTGAATATTTCATTTCGACGCACGGCGCGCGAAAAGGGACCGCGGACACCGCGCTGAAAACGTCTGCCGCCGGGTATCTGACGCGTCGGCTTGTCGATGTTGCGCAGGACTTGATCGTTTCCGAAAGAGACTGCAAACCGAAGCAGGGTCTGGAAATTTTTCGATCGGATTCGGAAGAAATCAATAAGCCCTTGGGTGCGCGCGCATTCGGCCGGATGCTTTTTGAAGCAGTGAAAGACCCGGAGAGCGGAAAAATGCTTATGTCCGCAGGAAGCTATATTGATCAGGAAAAAGGAAAGATGTTCGACGAAAAAAAGATTGAAAGCGTTGTGGTGCGTTCGCCCATTACGTGCCGAAGCATTGTCGGGATTTGCCAATCTTGTTACGGATACGACTTGGGGAATAACTCGCCGATTCGGTTCGGAGAGGCGGTCGGCATCGTCGCGGCGCAAGCAATCGGCGAGCCCGGCACCCAGCTTACCATGCGCACATTTCATATCGGAGGCGTTGCCGGAGGCGGGGACATTACAACCGGTCTTCCTCGGGTTGAGGAGGTGTTTGAAGTGCGGCCCCCGAAAGGCAGGGCGATTCTTGCGGATGTGTCGGGAGAAGTCATTGAGATTGCAGATGCGGGCCGCGAGAAAATTGTTCGAATCGCGGTTGAGTATTCCGATGAGGGCGCGCCGCTGAAAAAAGGAAAAAAGAAAAATTCCGCCCAAGACGAAATAAAGGAATTTCGTATTCCTCCCTCGACAGGCATGTTTGTCGCGGTCGGTTCAAAGGTGAAGCGCGGGGATATTCTTTCGGAGGGGCACGCGGATTTGAAAGAGCTTTTCAAATACGCGGGGAAGGAGGCGGTTGAACGCTACGTTATCAAAGAAATCCAAAAAATTTATTCCATGCAGGGCGCGCCGATTCATGACAAGCACGTTGAAGTCATCGTGAGACAGATGTTTTCCCGGATTCGCATCAAGGACGGGGGCGATACCGATTTTACTCCGGGTGAGGTCGTTGAAAAGCGCGATTTCCGAACGGTAAATATTGCGGCGGTCCGCAAAGGGAAGCGGCCGGCGAAAGCGACCCAGCTTCTCTTAGGGATTACCCGGGTTGCGCTTTCGACCTCGAGCTTCTTGTCCGCGGCTTCTTTCCAGGAAACGACTCGCGTCTTGGTTGACGCGGCGGTTCGCGGAAAAACGGACGATCTCCGGGGTCTTAAAGAAAATGTCATTATCGGCCGTCTCATCCCTGCGGGAACAGGGTATCGAAAAATACCATAGGGTATAGCGGGTCATTTGGCTTGAAAATAGCACCGTGCCGGTGCTGTTTTTTTGTTGTATTTTCGAGAAAATGTTACTATTATAATTACATATATGGCGCGCAAAATCAGTAAAAACGGGAAGAGGGAGACGAAGCGTGAAGGCGAGGCCGAGGGTTCCTGGTTTGACGTTCACCCGGATATCAAGCGTGTTATTTCCGCAATCGGCGTTTTTATTCTCGCCGCGCTTTTTGTGTTGAGCTATATCGGGAAGAGCGGAGCGCTCGGATCCTATCTCTATCTCGGACTTGCGTTCCTTTTGGGGAGCGGGTATTTTTTCGCTCCAGTTGTTTTAGTCGTGCTCGGGTTTTCGTTCCTCTTTTCCGAGCGGACACGGGTGCTCAAGATTTCGATCCTCGGCGGAGTGCTTTTTTTAATAACGAGTCTTGCGCTTCTCGATATTTTTCTCGGCGTCGGGACCGGCGGTGCATTGGGCACGCTTGTTTCAAGCCCGCTTTTACGGCTCTTTGATTTTTGGGGAGGGTTTATCATCACGTTTGGCGTGTGGATCATCGCTTTTTTGCTTCTTTTGAATATTCCGTTTTGGCAAAGATTTTCTCAAGCGTCGGAGGATACAGAAAAAGGAGGCAATGGGTCTGATCTTTCCCTCACCCAGTCGGTTATTGGAAGCATCAATTCAACGATACAGGGAGCTGTCCAGAAGGCTCGCGAGGCGGGAGAAAGCGCAAAAATCGCCGCCGGAGGGGCTTTTACGGAAAGTGAGCCCTCCACAGCGACGAAGGTAGACGATTTGAACGGATCTGTGATCGCGCTTCGGAAAATCGCTCGAAAGATTGCGGCGTACAAAAAGCCGCCACTTGAATTGCTGCAGGAGGATAAAGGAAAGCCGTCTTCGGGCGACATCCGGGCAAATGCCAATATCATCAAACGTACGCTTGAAAATTTCGGTGTTGAAGTCGAAATGGCAGAGGTATCAGTCGGCCCGACCGTGACCCAATACACGCTAAAGCCCGCAGAAGGGGTAAAGCTTTCGAGGATAGTCGCGCTTCGGTCGGACCTTTCGCTTGCGCTTGCCGCGCATCCGATCCGGATTGAGGCGCCGATTCCGGGGAAATCGCTTGTCGGGATCGAAGTGCCAAATAGGTCAATCGCGCTTGTCGGACTTCGCGCGCTTTTGGGCACAGACGCGTTCGACCGCGCGTTGCAACCACTTCTTTTTGCGGTCGGCCGCGACGTGACCGGCTCTCCGGTATACGCCGATCTTTCAAAGATGCCACATTTGCTCATAAGCGGAGCAACGGGCTCTGGAAAATCGGTCACGATTCATTCGATCATCGTATCGCTTCTCTACCGCAACGCCCCTGATTTTCTCCGGTTCGTTCTGATTGATCCGAAACGCGTTGAATTGCCCGCGTATAATGATATTCCGCATCTTCTCACTCCTGTCATCACAGACCCGAAAAAGGCGATCCAGGCGCTTCGCTGGGCGGCGCGCGAGATGGACAGGCGCTATGATCTTCTTTCGCGGATGGGATCGCGGGATGTGGTGGGGTATAACTCATCGCTCGGAAAAAGCGAAGAGGAAGAAACGCTTCCCTATATCGTAATCCTCATTGATGAACTCGCGGATTTGATGGCGATCTACCCTCGGGAAATGGAGGCCGCGATTGTACGGCTCGCGCAGATGGCGCGCGCGGTAGGAATCCATTTGATCGTATCCACCCAGCGCCCGTCTGTTGAAGTGATTACCGGCCTTATCAAGGCAAATATTACGTCCCGTATTGCCCTTCAGGTTGCCTCACAGGTTGATTCGAGGACGATTCTTGATATGGCTGGTGCGGAAACGCTTCTCGGAAACGGAGACCTTCTGTTCATGTCCGGGGACACCGCAAAACCGAGGCGTATCCAGGGCGGTTTTATCTCGGAACACGAGGTGAAGCGCGTTGTTGATTTCCTGCGCCAGGAACTTGAGGCGCCTACGTATGAAGAGGCGATCTTTGACGCAAAAACCGAAGAGGTGTCCGCAGGGTTTGACGGCGACGTCGGAGATGATGACCTTCTTCTTGGTGAAGCGGAGAAACTTGCGATTGCCGCCGGGAAGCTCTCAGCTTCGTATTTGCAAAGGCGCCTCCGCGTCGGGTATGCGCGCGCGGCGCGGCTTCTCGATCTTTTGGAGGCGCGCGGCATCATCGGCCCGGCTGACGGCGCAAAACCGCGCGAGGTTTTTGCGAAATCAGTCGCCCCGCCGGCGGGTTTTGAAGACGAGGAGGATGCGGGCCAAATATAATTTTTTCTTATGCAAACTGATCAACGGGATGCGATATCGGTTGGAAGAAAACTCAGGGAAGAGCGCGGGCGCGCGCAATTGACGCTTGAAAAAGTGTCTGCTTTACTCCATGTGCCGGTGGCTACTCTGGAAGCGCTCGAAGCTGACACGTACGACCATTTTCCGGCCAAAGTGTATGCGGCCGGCGTCTTAAAAAAGTACGCAGCACTTCTTTCCTGTGAGGATATCGAAGGGATGCTGAATGAGTTTTCCACTGAATGGGATGTCCGCTACTTTCATGTAAAGAGGGAGCTTACGCCGCTTCCCGAGAATAGGGGCGCGCAGCCGTTTGTGACGCCGAGGCGTTTCTGGGTTATTCTTGCGAGCATCATCCTTCTTGGGCTTTTCATATACATCGGATTCCGGGTGGCGGTGTTCGTCCGCCGTCCGCCGTTCACCATCGAATATCCATCGGAGAGGTCTTTGCGTTTTTCCGGGCGGCTTCTTGAGGTAAAGGGAAGCGTTGAGCGGGAATCGAGTTTGACAGTAAACGGCCGCGAAATTACGATTGATAGCGAGGGCAATTTTTCCGACGCGATTGAGCTTCGCCCGAATCGAAATACGCTTGAATTTGTCGCGACCAACCGATTCGGGAAGGTTGCGCGCGACGTGAGGTATGTTCTTGTCGAGTAATCATTATTCATTAGGGCCATTTCAATGAAAGAAGATAAACTTGATAAAGTGAAGCTCGTTGAGGCGGCGGTTAAGGAAATTCAGAATAAATACGGCGAAGGCGCTATCATGAAGCTCGGGGACGCGCCGAAAGTTGATGTGGACGTTATTCCGACGGGATCGTTTGCTCTGGACGCCGCCTTGGGCGTGGGCGGTATACCTCGGGGCCGCATCGTCGAGATATTCGGGCCGGAGTCGTCTGGAAAGACGACGCTTGCCCTCCATATCGTGAAAGAAGCGCAAAAGCGCGGAGGGCTTGCGGCGTTTGTCGATGCGGAACATGCGCTTGATCCGGAATACGCAAAGCGGATCGGCGTAAAAATAAACGACCTTTTGATTTCCCAGCCCGATACGGGCGAGCAGGCGCTCGAAATCGTGGAGTCGCTTGTCCGGTCGAATGCCATAGACATCATAGTCGTTGATTCTGTCGCGGCGCTCACCCCCAGGGCGGAGATCGAGGGCGAGATGGGCCAGCAGCACATGGGGTTGCAAGCCCGCCTTATGTCTCACGCATTACGAAAGCTCACCGCGATCGGCGCGAAGTCAAAAACCGCCATTATTTTCATCAATCAGATTCGGATGCAGATTGGCGTTGTGTGGGGGAACCCCGAGACAACGCCCGGTGGAAAAGCGCTCAAATTTTATTCTTCGGTGCGGATCGATTTGCGGCGCTCCGCCCAGATAAAAAAAGGAGAGGAGATCGTCGGGAACCGCCACAAAGCGAAAGTCGTGAAAAACAAGGTTGCCGCGCCGTTTAAGACAGCGGAATTCGACATTTTCTATAACGAAGGAATTTCGTATGATGCCGATGTGTTAAATCTCGGGATGAAATATGACGTCATAAAAAAATCAGGGGCAAGCCTTTCATACGGTTCCGTGAAGCTCGGGCAGGGATTTGATAATGCGAAAAGCTACTTGAAGGAGAATCCGAAGGCGAGGGATGAGATAATGAAAAAGATAAAGGAGGCGATAAAGGCAGAGGAGGCGGGAAAATGAGCAGTCGGTAATGCTTTTGAGACACGGCTCGCTCGGAAACAGCTTTTGAAAAACTTCACAAAATCCCACCGAGATTTTGTTCATCAGAGCTCGACCTCGCTCGTCCCTCGACAAGCTCGGGACACCGTGGCCGCTCGGTCTCGCATGTTTTCAAAAGTAGCTTTCCTCGCGTGCTCTACAAAATGTCGCAGAAGCATCTCTGCCTGTCTTTATCGTGGGAGAGCAGGATGGGAAATAAGGAACATGCCCGCTTGGTCTCCGCATAGTTTCGAAAAGATTACCTCACCCTTTATCTACGTGAAGGGAAAAAATAATCAGTAGTTCTATTGTCTCAAAAATATCATTCCCTTTATAAAAGAAAGTCAAATGCGAATTTCCTAGATTTAAAAAGCTCACGCATATGAGCTTTTGGAGTCACTATTCCTTAACCCCCCATAATCTAATCCCTACCTCGACGTGTATGGTACGAGCGCTAGATAGCGCGCTCGTTTTACGGCTTGCGAGAATTCCCGCTGGTGGTATGCGCAGAGGAAAGATTTCCTGCGCGAATAGATTTTTGCTCCCGCTGACATAAAGCGCTTTAAGAGATCAGCGTCCTTATAGTCGATCGGGCGGTTTGTCGTGCAAAAATAGCACTGTTTTTTTATTTGCTCTTTCATCCCGTTAGAAATTATACATCGTTAAAAAGGTATATCCTTCACATCAATTCCGTCGTCTTCAGTCGGAAGCTCGATAATCGGGGTCTCGTCCTCTTTTGTCGCCTCTGACCGCGGCGCTGGTTCTTGCTGCTGCGCCGGGATCCCGCCGCCAAGCCGCGGGCCCAGCTGAACGCGTTCTGCAATCACCTCGGTCCGGTAGTGCTTCGTGCCTTGCGGATCCTGCCAATTTCGCGTCTGAATGCGGCCCTCGACAAAGATCAAGCTACCTTTTTTCAGATATTGGTTTACAATCTCCGCCTGTTTTCCCCACGCGACTACGTTATGGAATTCTGCCTGTTTTTGTTTTTGCCCTGATTGATCGGTATAAAAGCGGTTTGTTGCAACTCCGAATGAGCAGACGGCTTGTCCCGAAGGAGTCTGTCGGAGCTCCGGGTCGCGCGTGAGATTCCCCATAATGAATGCTTTGTTGAGATTCATCCCGTTAGAAGCAGGTCGCGGTCTACTTGACTTTGATACTGCCAGTTATTAATTAAAATAATAAAATTTTTGTAATTTGTTTTGTGCAAAGCGGCCGTAGCTTCTAACGGGATTCATGTTCGTTATTTCCCAAGTATTTCCTCCAATTTTTTATCGAGTCCCTCAAGATCAAGGCGCTCATCGGCTTCTTCTTCGCGTTTCGGGAGTGCCGCAGGCATTGTCGGAGGCATCATTCGGGGCATGCGGGGCGGCGCCATCGCGGGTATCGTATCTTCGACGATAATGTGCCGGATGACGGACGGATTTGCCTTTATTTTCTTTTCAACAGCCGAAATCGCATTCGGGAGAAGCGTGCATCTTGTCCAGCCGAAATACGCGCTTGTTTCTTTTCCAACCGGATAGGCGAGATGCCGTTTCCGCGGTGATTCGGAATGGGAAATAAAACCCTTTTCTTCCTCGATGGCCGTGTGAATTGCTTGAACGGTATTTGCAAGCGCATCTTCTGCGATGGAAGGCGCGAGGAGATACGTGATTTCGTATTTTTTCGGCTCTTTTTCCATATTTGATTAGTGTATCAGTTTTATGGGGAAAAGCAAGGGTTGACGCAATTATCCGGGTACGCTACAACAGAATGCAATATCCTCGAGAAGGAGAGCACATGGAGATTGTCGGGCATCTTACCGAGTTTCTCCATTCGTCGTACGCATTTCGATTCGTTCTTTCCATACCATTCGGGGTGGCGCTCTACCTCTGGTTTTCAAAAAAAACAATGCCGATGTGGCTCTTTTTGTTCTATTTTCTCTCCGCGTTCTTATCCTCGGTGCTTGCGGTTTTTGGGATTCCACATGATATCTATGTAACGAAAGCGGTTTCTGTTTTCATGCTTCTCATCTTTGCGGTTGGAAATTTGCACAATGCGGGGATTAGTCTCTTGATATTCTGGTGCGGAGCGTTTGCAAATACTGTTGCGAAGCTCACGAATGGCATGCGGATGCCGGTCTTTGTCAAAGATGTGTTTCTTGAAAACGCCGATTATACGCTCATGTCCTTTATGACATCTTTCAACTTTCTCGGGGATTGGATTCCAGGGCCATTCGGGAATATCATAAGCATGGGAGATGTCCTGCTCGCGCTTGGTTGTGCGCTGATGATTCCTGAGACGCGTGCACGGCAAAATCGATAATACAACGCGCCCTTGTCAATTGGGCGTTTTTTCTTTATAAGGTGTGCGCTTGCGGGGTCATGCCGCTATATTTTAAATTCAACTACGTCCCCGTCTTTTACAATATATTCTTTCCCTTCGGTGCGGAGTGTTCCAAGTTCGCGGGCGCGCGTCCATGATCCGATCTTGAGGAGCTTATTCCATTCTATGATATCAGCCCGAATAAATTTTTCTTCAAAATCCGAGTGTATTGCGCGGCCCGCCCGCGGGGCGGTTGATCCCTTTGGAATGGTCCACGCGCGTGATTCGTCCTCTCCTGTGGTAAAAAAAGTCATGAGGGCGAGCGTTTCGTAGCTCAAGCGTATCAGTTGATCTAGCCCCGTTAGAGATAAGATGCCTCTGGTATCTGCCGTTCCGCCTTCGGCGGAACGGATCTCTAACGGGGCAAGTCCGCTTTCTCGAAGTCCGAGTGACGAAAGAAATTCTTTTCGTTCTTCGTCTGGAAGTTCGGCGAGCTCGGATTCGATTTTTGCGCTTATGACGGCGTACTCGGCACCGCAAAGCGCTTTCAAAAGAGCGCCTTCGGGTTTCCAACTTTCTTGAACCATACTTTCCGAAGCATTCAGCACAAAGAGAATCGGCTTTGCGGTGAGGAGCGAGAGCGCGTGCGCGACAGCATCAAATTCCTCGGCTTCGTTTTTTCCGTGTGGGCGGATGCTTCGTGCAGGTGTTGCGGTGTCAAAAGCGCTTCGGAGCACTTCGAGAACGGCTTTTTCCGCGATAGCTTCTTTTTTTCCTGCGCGCACGTCGCGCTCCACAGATTCGAGGCGCTTCAAAACGGTCTCCAGATCTTTCATCGCAAGCTCGTAGGAAATTGTTTCAATATCAGATATAGGATCTGTCTTTCCGGAGACGTGAATGATATTGTTATCCTCGAATACGCGCACTACTTCGGCGATTGCGTCGACTTCCCGGATATTTGTGAGAAATTTGTTTCCGAGTCCCGCGCCAACTGAGGCGCCCTTGACAAGGCCCGCAATATCAACGAATTCAATTGCCGCCGGAACGATTTTTCTGGATTTTGACATTTGGGCGAGCTTTAGGAGCCGTTCGTCGGGAACGGGTACAACGCCTATATTCGGGTCGATTGTCGCAAACGGATAGTTTGCGATTTCAACCGATTGGCGCGTGAGCGCCTGAAACAGGGTGGATTTACCCACGTTCGGGAGGCCTACGATACCTATTTTGAGTGACATAGTTTTTCTGTTAGAATTGTTTTAGCCGTTCTAATCGCCCAAATCGTTTAGAACGATTATAACGGTTTTAACGTTCTGAATATCAATCCAGACATTTTCAAAGCATACGATATCCGCGGCAAATATCCAAGCGAACTCGATGAGGATGCTGTCGAAAGGATCGGATACGCTACCGCGGAGTATATAACGAAAAAACTTCACAAAAAGAGAGGAAGGTTTTTTGTATGCCGCGACGTTCGTATTTCGTCGGAGTCCCTTCGCGATGCGCTTGTGCGCGGGATTATCGTTCAGGGAAGCGATGTGATTGACGCCGGAGTGGGGACAAGTCCGTTTTTTTGCTTTCTCATGCATCAGAGAAAAGCGGACGGCGGAATTATGGTCACGGCATCGCATAACCCCCGAGAGTATAACGGGCTGAAAATCCGCGGGCGGTCGGGGGAGTCAATCTTTCTTGGCACCGGACTTGAGAAGATACGCGCAATCGCGTCTCGCGGCAAGACGCGGCGCGCAAAAATGCTCGGGAACATAGAGTTCAACAATAGTTACCGGGAAAAATATATTTCATTTTTTTCAAAACATATTTCCATAAAGCGGCGCATTCGGGTCGCGATCGACGCCGGAGGGGGGAGTACCGCGCTTTTTCTTCCGCAGATTCTTTCTCTTTTTCCGAACATCGAATACACTCCGCTTTTTTTTGAGCCCGATGGCTCGTTTAAAAAACATCCGCCGAATCCGCTTCTTCCCGAATCCCAAAAATGGATAAAAGCGGAGCTCGGGCGGGGAAAATACAATTTTGGAGTTGCATTTGACGGGGACGGCGATCGGGTCATGTTTTTTGATGAAAAAGCGAATCTGCTCGATTCGCAGTTCGTGTTTCTTCCCATCGCGCTCAAGGCGCTCGAGAAGAAGAGAAAAGCGGTCATCGTCCTCCCCGTTGATACGTCGCGCGCCGTGCGCCGCGCGATCGAGGAACACGGCGGGCGGGTGGAGCTTTCGCGGCGCGGATACGTGTTTCTTCAGACGGCTATGAGGAAATTCGCGTCGCCCATAAGCGTGGAGCGCTCGGGCCATTACTTTTTCAAGGATTTTTCGTATGACGACTCCGGGATTTTTGCGTTCCTTGCATTTGCAGAATATGTTTCGGGGTCGCCCTTGCCTGTTTCAAAAATTGTTGAGCCGGACATTCAGTTTGCATCGACCGGCGAATTGAATGTTACGGTTCGCGACAAAGCGCGAGCGCTTGCGGACGCCCGGAATCGATATCGCCGCGCGCCAAACGTCCGAGTGGGCGAGATTGACGGCGTCACAATCGAATTTCCCGATTGGTGGTTTAATATCCGAGCGTCGAATACAGAGCCTGTTGTGCGGCTTGTAATCGAAGCCGATACCGAGGAGCTTCTTCGCGAGAAACGAGCGGAAATCGAAAAGCTCCTCGGTAGTCCGTAGGAGCTTTTCGATTGGTTGTTATTTTATGAGTCCGAGTTTCTTGCCGCAGTTTTTCCAGTGTATGATATAGCCGTCTCGGATCATGAGCGACGCAAGCTCGATCTGGTGATAGGGGTTTTCTATCTCAAGATCTTCAAGACCGTACTTTTTTGAAAAAAGCGCAAATGTCGGCGCCTTGAATTGAAGAATGCCGTATGAGGCGCCGTTGTCGCCTTTTGCATCCAATTTCCATTCGGACTCGCATCGGATAAGATTTTGAATAAGGTCCGGCCGAAGGCCAGCCTCGCGCGCGGTGCGTTCCGCGAATTCTTTTACATCCATTGCCTTTCGCTCCTCCAGCGGGAGGGTGTGGGGCACCGGATGAATATAGGCGTGGAAAGGGGAGTTTTCCGCTTCTTTCGCCTCTTGCGGGACAAAGAGTGCAACCGTAAGTATTATTACTGAAAGATATGCGCTAATATAATAAGAGGTTTGCGAGTACTCCCCGGCTGGGGCTTTCTGGCAATCCTCACATTAGCTCAGATTTTATACACGTCGCTTTTTTGAGCTTGCCAGGGGATTAGGGTCGAACCATCGAATTCCATAAAACCCCGGAAAACAAAAAATCACGGCACATTAACCCGTGATCTTATCCAAGTATACATCCGGGAGGCAAAAAAGTCAAGGTAAAAAAGCGTAAAAAACTCTTTATGGACGTCCAATTTTGGCTTATATTAGCGGTTTTAGTACTCGGTTTCGGAGGGATCTTTTGGTATCTTTCTCGCGGGGGAAAAGGGGACACGGAGGAGTCACAGAAGGAAGGCGCGCTTATGGAGCGTCTTAGCCATCTTTCAGAGCAGAATCGTGAATTGAGGCATTTGATAGATATAAAGCTAAGCGAGACGCACCGTTCAAACCAGGAACAATTGGGTAAAACAGCCGATTTGATTCAGGGAATTTCAGGACAATCAGCCCGCCTTATCAGTGAGGTTACGGAGAAATTAACAAAACTCGACGAAACAAACAGGCAGGTGGTAAATTTCTCGAGCCAATTGCAGAGCCTCCAGGATATTTTGAAAAATCCGAAACAAAGAGGGATATTGGGCGAATATTATCTTGAGACCGTGCTCAAAAATGTGCTTCCGCCGGGTTCCTACAAAATGCAGTATCCGTTTTCGAATAACGTGATTGTCGACGCGGTTGTTTTCGTCGACAAGCGGATTATTCCGATTGATTCAAAATTCAGCTTGGAAAATTATAACAGGATTCTCGAAGCAAAAGACGCGCTCGAGCGAAAGCGCTACGAAAGCGCATTTGTTCAGGACTTAAAAAATCGGATTGATGAAACGTCAAAATATGTAAAGCCGGAGGAAGACACCATGGATTTTGCCTTCATGTTCATTCCGTCTGAAGCCGTATACTATGATTTGCTTATCAATAAAGTGGGCGCGATCGGAGACGACACTCGCAATTTGATTCATTACGCGGGGCAAAAACGGGTTATCGTCGTTTCTCCCACTTCGTTTCTTGCGTATCTTCAGACTGTTCTCCAGGGGCTCAAAAATCAAAAAATTTCCGAGCAAGCGCGCGAGATTATCGGGCAGGTTGAGAATCTAAAGAAACACTTGGACGGGTATAACATATATTTTGATAAGCTGGGGAAAAATCTTGGCACGACGGTAAGCATGTATAATCACGCGTATAAGGAGTTCGGGAAAATAGACAAGGATTTTTTGAGAATAACCGGAGAAAAAATCGGGATCGAGGCGAATACGGTTTCAGGCCCCAAAGAAATCGAATAGCATTCGGCATTGATTTATTTCGAGAATTGTGCTAGTTTGATTCCGACATATACGAAGGAGGACGTATGCGATTCTTCGGTGGAGTTTTCGCAAGTGTCATCGTTTCCTTCGCGCTCGGGTTCTTTCCATCGGTTGCCGAGGCCCAGCAAAATCCGTGCGATCCGGATGGCGAGTACTATGACGCCCGTACGTGTTTTGACTACGTTCGCGCGCTTGAAGCGAAGAACGCGAGTGCAAAGCGCGATCTTGCGCTCGCTCGGAGCGATGCTTCAATCCTCACGTCCCGGCTCAAGGCCGTCGAGGCCCGCCACACGCACACTTCGAACGACCTTCGACTCGATATTATATCCGGCGTAATGACGATTCGGTCTCTTGAGACAACGGTAAAACTCCTTTCGGAGGAGAAGGAAATCGCATGGGGGTATGTGGATATGATAATGAAAACTGTTGCCGCGGTTATCATCTTTGTTGGAATCGTGGTGTTGTATCTCCTTCGGAAGCGCACGTCGGATTACGATCGATATTCACTCGAAGTGCGGGATAAAAAGATTCGCGAGCTTGAGGAGATATTGCACATTGAAATCAACGCGAAGATCGTGGCGCGCGATGACGCGGCGACTCTTCGCCGCGAGTTGTTCCAAAAGAGTCCGAATCTCTGGGAAATCAGAAATCAAATTAATGATCTTTTATCTCGGGTAAGAAGCGAAATGCCGAAATTTGATGAAGTCAGCGCAGTACTCGAGCGGGCGCTCCTGCTCCTTCGCGCTAACAGGAGCCGGCTCGAAAAGCTTTCTGATCCCGCATCCGCGCACGTACCTGTCTAAACCAAAACGGCTCATGGGCCGTATTTTGTTGACAAAAAGCGTTTTATTTTTTATCCTATAACAGTATGTGGGCTGTTATCAGAACCGGCGGAAAACAGTATATTGTGAGCCCGGGCAAAAAATTGAAGATCGAGAAAATCGATGCCGCCGAGGGCGGGAATTTTGTGTGTACCGAGGTTCTTCTCTCGGTTGATGACGGTGATAATATCATAATCGGGACTCCAACGATTCCTGGAGCATCCATACACGCCAAAGTACTTTTGCATGCGCGCGCACGAAAAGTCATCGTGTTTAAATATCGTCCAAAAGCGCGGTGGCGAAAGAAAAAAGGTCATCGTCAGCATTATACTGAAGTTGAAATAACCGGAATAAACACAAAATAACCCCATGGTATCGCCAGGGTTTTTTGTTACCCCCGGTTTTTCAGGGCATTTCGAAGCGTTTGATCGTCCGCGTATTCGAGCTCTGACCCGGCGGAAAGCCCGCGGCCAAGGCGCGTCAGTTTGAGTTTCGGGTTGCCGTTTTTGAGAGGCGAGAGGACACGCTCGATATAGAGCGCGGTCATGTCTCCTTCGGAGGTCGCGGCGGTTGCAAGAATGACTTCAGTCTCCGGCATGTCTTTGAGCGCTTTCGAGACGCGGGCGTGGAGCTCGCGTAAATGGAGTCGTTTTGGGGATTCAGGGTCAAGCGTAGAAATCGTGCCGCCGAGGATATGATATCTGCCGCGAAATGCGCCGGTTTTCTCGATATTTTGCATATCAGATTCTTTTTCGACAACTGCGATAAGCGATGCATTTCGCTTCGAGTCGCGGCAAAATGCGCAGAGTAATGGCGTACCATTTTTTTCCGTTGCTCGGAAACATTCTTTGCAAAACGCGACGCTTTTCTCTATGTCATCCAAAGAAGATTTTAAAAGTGGTACGAGAGACGTTGCGTCCCGCAACAAAAAAAAAGCAAACCGAGCCGCTTGCCGCGGGCCGATGCCGGGAAATTTCGCAAAAAGGTCAATAAGGTCTTGTACGGGCCTCGGATAGAGCATTTCTATTTTTATACGGCGCTATCGTAGTGTTTATCAATCGAGCGGAAAGACGCAGTTTCCTCATGGAAATAGAGGTCGATTTTTCCCGTGGGGCCGTTCCGATGCTTCTCAATAAGTATTTCCGCAATGTTTTTTTTGTCGGAGTTTTCGCGCACTTTGTCTTCCCGATAGATAAACATGACGACGTCAGCGTCCTGTTCGATTGACCCCGACTCGCGCAAATCAGAAAGTTTCGGGCGGGACGACGGGCGCATCTCGACTGCGCGGGAAAGCTGGGAAACCGCAAGAACCGGCACATTGAGTTCCTTTGCCATTGCTTTGAGCGCCCGGGATATCTCGGAAACCTCTTGTACGCGGGACTCCACTCGTCCTGTGCCCTGGATGAGCTGGAGATAGTCGATCATGACAAGCCCGAGGTCGCGCTCTGCCTGGAAGCGGCGCGCCTTTGCGCGAATATCCATCACCGAAAGCGACGGCGAATCATCAAGGTATAGCGGCGCGTCCGATAAGACGCTCATTGCATCACGGATCTGCGAGAATTCATTTTGGTCCTCTCGGAGCCGCCCCGTGCGCAGGCGCCAAAGGTCGACGTTCGCTTCTGACGCGATGAGGCGGTCGACGAGCTGTTCTTTCGACATCTCAAGGCTGAAAAGGGCAACCGCCTTTTTATGGTCAATCGCGACGTTACGGCAAATATTCAATGCGAGTGCCGTTTTCCCGAGGCTCGGCCGCGCGGCAAGTACGATAAGGTCGGAACGCTGAAGGCCAGCGAGATAATTATCGAGATCAGGGAAACCCGTGGGAATGCCGTGGAGCATTCCGTCGTCCTTATGAAGGCGCTCGATCCTGTCCCACGCCTCGGCGAGCGCGGTATGGACTGCTTGAAATTCTTGTTTGATCGTTCCGCGCGCGACGGCAAAAATCCGCTGCTCCGCCTCGTCAATTATTGTATCGACGTCGTCAGTTTCTCTATATCCGAGTTCGATGATATGCTGGGATGCGTCAATGAGGTCCCGCAAGAGCCGCTTCTTTTTCACAATCGAGGCATAGTGCGCAACGTGTGATGCGGTCGGAACGGTGTTTACGAGCGATGCAAGATAGCTCGATCCTCCGACTCCGTCGAGTCCCCCTTGCTCTTTCAGGCGGTTTGTAACGCTTACAATATCAATCGGCTCTCGCCTCTGCATGAGGTCGGACATTGTCTCATAGATATCGGCGTGGATTGGCTTATAAAAATCTTTCGGTGTCAAAAAATCAGCCACCTTGAAAATCGAGTCCTTATCGAGCATCAAAGACCCGAGTACCGACATCTCCGCTTCGATATTCTGCGGAGGCATGCGAATCTCGACAGGTTTCCTTTCGGAGTTTTGCATAAAGATGATGAGAAAAAATCCTCCCTAAAGCATAGCGCGCAGCAGGGAATGAATGCAACATCGGTCTCTGGAAGACAGATGGAGAAGCTGGGGAAATCGCGAATTATTGTTTCTTTCGGAGTTTTGAACCGTCTGGGGTATCGAATATAACAAATCCCGCTGTTTCAATTTTGGCGCGGAATTTGTCGGCTTTATCCCAATCCTTATTCCTGCGCGCTACCTCGCGTTTCATTGCCATATCGCGTATTGTTTCCGGGATAGCGTCTTTTTTGATTGCGGTAAAATGAAGCCCAAGGACTTGATCAAAATCGTAGAGAAGCGCGAGAATCTTTTTTGCGTCGAACGACTCCGATTGCGTGTTGTAATCGCTGATGATTTTCCAAAGTACTGAAAGCGCCTGCGGGGTTTGGAGATCGCTTTTGAGCGCATCGTCAAACTGGCTTCTATATTTTTCGAGAGAGACAGGGTGTTTTGGTTTTTTTCTTTCCGAGAGGAGTGTTTTGATAAAACTACGGACCCGCTCAAGGGAGTGTTCTGCCGCCCGAAGCGATTCCCATGTAAAATTCAATTTTGAGCGATAATGCGAGGTGAGGACAAGATAGCGGAATGCAAGCGGATTAAATCCTTTTTTTTCAAGTTCTTGAAGCGTAAGAAACGTTCCCGCTGATTTTGCCATTTTTGAATCCGCGACAAGGAGAAATTCGCCGTGCATCCAGAATCGCGCAAGAGGTTTTTTGAATGCGCCTTCTGACTGCGCAATTTCGTTCGTGTGGTGCACCGCAATATGATCCACTCCGCCCGTGTGGATGTCAAAAGGCTGGCCGAGCCGCGAAGTTGAGATTGCGGAGCACTCAATGTGCCAGCCCGGAAATCCGTCACCCCAGGGCGAATTCCAATGCATCACGTGGTTTTTGAACTTTCCGACGCGCTTGAACCAGAGCGCGAAATCCTGCGGATGTTTTTTCCCCGGGTCTTCGATGACTTCGGCGCGTGCGCCCGCTTTTTTTTCCTCAAGGCGCTGGCGGGAAAGTTTTGTATAATTCCTAAATTTTGACACGTCAAAATAAACGGCCTCGGGTGTTTCGTATGCAAAGCCGCCGGCGAAAAGTTTCTTTATGACGGCAATCTGTTCTCGTATTGCGGATGTCGCGGGGACGATGTTTTGCGCCCGTTTGATATTAAGCGCGCGGATATCTTTGAGAAACGCGCGCGTATAGAAGCGCGCAATATCCCAGACGGTTTTCCCTTCGCGTTTTGCGCCTTTTTCAAGCTTGTCCTCGCCCGCGTCCGCATCTGACGTCAAATGCCCGACATCCGTGATGTTCATGACGTGCGTAACATTATATCCGGAGTATTCGAGTGTCCGGCGAAGGATATCCTCAAATATATATGTGCGCAGGTTTCCTATGTGAGCGAAATTATAGACCGTTGGCCCGCAGGTGTATAAACCGACCCGTCCTTTCCGGATGGGTTTAAAATCTTCGATTTTTCGCGTGAGCGTATTGTATAGCCGAATCATTGTGGCGGTATTATACAAGTTTCCGCCATTTGAGTACAAGGTAGATCGCCACAGTCGTAATAATCATAAATCCGATGACAATCCAGAACGCGATTGGGTGGTCTGAAAAAGGAATGTTTACGACATTCATTCCGTAAATATTTGCGACTACGGTAGGGATGAAACTGATGAATGCAAGGATGGTAAATACCCGCATGATTTCGTTTGTCTTTGTCGCAAGCTGGGAAGACGCGGTATCGTAAAGCGCATCGAGCGCCTCCTTGTGGTTTTCGATGAGATTTGCGACGCGGATGTATTCTGACAATGTTCCGCTGAAAAAGGGGCGCGCGAGCTCGCCATAGAGTTCGGTTCCCTGTTCAAGCAGGGATTCGAGCGCCATTCGCTGGGGTTTCATTGTCCTGGAATAATCAAGAACGTCTCTTCGGAGAAGCGTGATATCGGTAAATATTTCTTTTTCTCGGCCTGCAAATACTTCTTCTTCTGCCTTGTCGATCTCCGCTTGTATTTGGTCAAGATCCGTAAGCGCGCGCGAGAAAAACCGCTTGTGAAGATAGTAGAGAAGATGCGCGGGTGTTTTTCCGTATTGCTCGGTTGTCTCATGTTCAGATTCGTTCCAAATTTCTTCAAGCTCAGGAATCGAATCGTATTGGACCGTGACGAGTATTCTTTTCCTTAGGATAAAATCAATTTCTCGCGCGTGAACTTTATTCTTTCCAGAAATGATAGTCGGGAAATGCATGACCATATAAATTTCCCGTTCGTAGTTTTCGGAAAGAGGCCGGATGGTTGGTGTGCGAAGGTCTTCAAGGATCAAGGGGTGGATATCGGGGAATTGGTTGCGGAGCGTATCAATGTCTTTTTTCCCCGGGTGCACAATCGAGATCCAAGAGATGCCGTCAATTTTTCTTTCCCTGATCATTTTGTGTGAGACTGCTATAGTATAGCAATGGTACCACAGCGGGGGATTGCGGGGGAAGGAAATTTCTGATATAATTTTGGGGAAAACTTTTTACCCCGTTAGAACGCCGCCGACAGAGTCGGCGGTGGAGATAGAATAAGCTTACGGGAGTATACTGCTCCCATCAGCCGATCGCGAAGCGCCTGTTCTAACGGAATTTACACATATTTCATGACATTATATACACAGCGCACATACAATATTTGGAAAACATGGCTCTTGATGACGGCTTTTTTCGGCATTGTCATCGGAGTGGGATGGGTTTTCGCCCAGGCATATGGCAATCCGGGAATACTATATATTGCGGTGTTTTTCAGCGTTTTCATGAATGTGGCCAGCTACTGGTTTTCTGATAAGCTTGTTCTTGCAATGCACCGCGCAAAACCAATCGAGATGAAAGAGCATCCCGAGCTCTACCGCATTCTAGAAAATCTTTCGATTACTGCGGGCCTCCCCATGCCGCGTTTCTTCATTATTGACGACGTGGCACCCAATGCATTTGCAACGGGCCGGAATGCGAAGCACGCAGTTGTTGTTGTAACAACCGGACTCTTGGAAATTCTTGATCGTTCGGAGCTTGAGGGAGTGCTCGCGCATGAACTCTCGCACATCGGTAATCGCGACATGCTTGTTTCAACCGTTGCAGTAGTGCTTGTAGGGTTTGTAGCTGTTTTGTCCGACATGTTTACGCGCTCCATGCTGTTTCGAAGTTTTGGAAGCGATAACGATCGAGGGAGAGCAGGAGCTGTTTTTCTTCTTTTTGGACTTGTGATTTCAATTCTTGCGCCGATAATCGCGCAGCTTCTTCATTTTGCGATTTCCCGGAGGCGCGAATTTCTTGCGGATGCATCGGGAGCGCTTTTGACGCGCTACCCGGAGGGGCTTGCGTCTGCCTTGAGAAAAATCAGCGCATATTCCCGGCCGCTTCGCACCGCGTCAAACGCGACCGCACATCTATTTTTAGAAAATCCATTTGGTGCTGACCGAGTAGTAGGACAAAAGATGCCGTGGATCGTGCGGATATTCTCAACACATCCTCCGATTGAAGAACGAGTTAACGTGCTTCTTGGAATGAGAGTTGAAAAGCAGTAACGGTTTTTTTAAAGTCGCATAGTGCCAGAATAGATGTTTTCATTTTTTTGCGGGTTATTCCTTGAGCTTCCAAATCGGAAAGGTCGCATAGTGGGTTAGAAGCAAACTGCTTTGCTTTTAACGGGTTGCACATATATTAATATCCTCAGCGGAGGCGTCGCATAGTGGCCTAGTGCGCTCGCTTGGAAAGCGAGTATGCCTTTACCGGTATCAGAGGTTCGAATCCTCTCGCCTCCGCTGATGACGTTATACAAACAACCCGAGTTTTTACGACCGCAAAAAAGTGCATAAAAGCAGGTATACCTTTACCCCGTTAGAGCGCCGCCGACTCCAGTCGGCGGTCGTCCCCCGATCGCCCGCGGGAGTGGAATGTTCCCGCGAGCGTATTCGCAAAGCGCCCGTTCTAACGGGGTTTACCGGCATCGCGAATTTGAATCTCGCCCTCTCCGGTTAGAAAGTTTAAATATAGCCCTGGCTTTCGTCGATGAAAGCGAAAGGGTGTGCTCGCCTGAAAAGCAAGTATGCCGGCACGGGGAGCATATGCGTTCTAACTGATATCTAGAATCCTGATTTTTCAGTCATTCTGATATTTTTATAGAAAAGATGTAGCCGCCGACATGCGGTTATTTTGTTTGGATTTTCGCATAGATTTGATTTGACGGAAACCTGTCAAGGGCGGAATTGATCACTTTTCACAAATAAAATTCTGCTTTCAAAACAGCAAAAAATAATTTTATTTCAGTTAAGCCGGATAAACCTTACAAGAATAATTATTTTAATAGTAAGGTTTATATATGTTTGGTGCATAAATCATATTTACGAAAAAGGTACGTATTTTGAATACATTTTTTCCACAGCAAAGCGTGATAGGTACGCGAAAAACCCATGATAAAATATACGCATACTTGTGAAGCGAAATATCCTCTCTACAATTCGCTTTTTTTCGAAGAAATTTCTCCTAATTCCTGCGGGGTTATTTGTTCTTCTCTTGCCGCTATTTGCTATAACGTCGATTGCGGCTCCCGGGGTTCCGCGTATCTTAAGCTACCAGGGTCGACTTGCTGATTCGAGCGGAAATCTTCTTGGAGGGTTAGGAACAAATTACAACTTCCGTTTTTCACTCTACACCGCCGCAAGCGGTGGTTCGCGCGTATGGCCGTCTGGATCTGCTGATCCGTGCACGCATTCGCTTGTGGTGAAGGAGGGCGTGTTTAACGCGAACGTTGGGGATTCGAACGAATGTTCCGACGTGCTTGATTATGATTTCTCTTCGCGAGATGAAGTCTATCTGCAAGTGGAGGTGTATAACAGTTCAACCGCGTCATGGGAAACGCTTAGCCCCAGACACCGGATTAACTCAACTGCGTTTGCGCTTGTCGCCGATACGCTTCTTTCGACCAGCACCCAATCGCGTCTTGGTACGACTTCCGCAATCGGGAGGTCGCTTCTTACTATCGAGGCAACTTCGTCTGCGGTTATTCCTGTTTCAGTTCGCGGTGCCTTGGGCCAGAGCGCAAATCTTTTCCAAATTCAGAATTCGACTGCGACAAATCTTTTTGTCATTTCCGGGAGCGGTTCTGCATCTTCGTCTGAACTCACTATCTCAAACGGATTTTTCCAAGGAGGGCTGGGGGACTGTTCGACGGAATCGCAAAACGTTTTATATAATTCTTCAACCGGAAAATTTACTTGCGGTGCCGATGCGGTTGGAGAGGGCACGGGAGAATATATTTGGACTACGATTGCATCAAATGCATATATCACTCCGACTTCGACAATCGGAATGATTGTGAGTGCTTCTTCGACTGTTTCTTATCTCACTTCTCTTCTTTCGACTTCAACACAAGCGACCACGTCATACTTTGCGGTTCTAGTAAACGCGAGTACGTCGCGTCTGTCAGTTTCGAACGGTTTTTTCCAATCCGATTTTGGCGATTGTTCCGCTGAGTCGCAAACGGTTTTATACAATTCTACATCCGGTAAGTTTTTGTGCGGTGCTGATGTTTCCGGCGTTTCGAATTGGCAATTTACTGCCACGGGTGGCTCTATCACACCGACTTCAACCGTAGGAATCATTATAAATTATGCGTCTTCGACAATTCTTGGGCTTTCGTCTTCTCGTTCGACTTCAACAGAGGCAACAACCTCATATATCTCAATCTCCACCCTTGCTTCTACCTCCCTCCTCACTATCTCGAACCTCGGAAACACAGGCACCAACTGCCTCCAGATCTCAAACCAGGGAGTGGTTTCCACCACAGGGTCAGGATGCGTGACCCAGTCAGGCGCCACATTCGGAAAAACATTTGAACTCAACGCCGCAAACTCTTTGGGCCAGATCTCGCTTTCTCCCACCTCAACCGTAGGACTCCTGACCACATCCGCATCAAGCACATTCGAAGGAATATTTGCCAAATACTCCACATCCACCCAAGCCACCACCACAGGCACCCAGAACGTGGGCGCGATCAGGATCAACTCCGAGCACTTCACAAACCTCCTTGGCACAGGACTTGCAAACAATGCTGGAGTTCTCACAGTCACCCTCTCAGGAGGAGGATTTGGAAAAACATTTGAGCTTAATGCCGCAAACTCAGAC
>MHQD01000031.1:21840-24428 GCA_001822215.1 Candidatus Sungbacteria bacterium RIFCSPHIGHO2_01_FULL_50_25 | reverse complement strand
GACCGCATCGGCGTTTTCAACCTTCACAGAAAAACCAATACCGCCCTTTGGAGACAGCACGGTCTCATCACTTGCCTGTAAAATCGTTCCGCGCGGCGAGGAAGTGAAAGAGGGGAAAGACTCGGCAAGCGCGGCAACGCGACCCAGCACCCCGCGGGAATCTGTGTATGAGTCAGAACCCGAAAATCCGTCATACATGACTCGCACTCCATACATGCCAGCCGTGAATGAAAAAAATACAATGAGTGCCGCAATCGAAACGAGCCGGATATACGGGATAAACGCATGCGGCATCGAGAAAAGGGATGCGAGCGATGTACGCGAAACGCGAAACGCCGAAACCGTCGAATGCGAAAATTGGTCTCTGGCAGCGCGAACCGGTGAAGGAATCGAAAGCGCGGATCCAGAAAACGCCAAATTCTCGCGCGGCATTAAAATCCGGCCGCGGTATTCGCGTTCGGGGACAGTCGCCTTTGACTTCCTCTCCTCGGGCGGACGCGAATCAGCTTTTTCTGGCCTCGCGCGAGCTACAGAAAAAAACTCATTCATCCAATCCTTCGTCGTAAACCAATTCCTGCCAAATTTAACAGCTTTAAGTTTTTTCTTAAAAATCAAAAACCGAAGGTAGTCCTGACTCACTTCAAATTCTTTTGCAAGTTCTCCGAGTGTTCGATATTCTGGATTCATATGAGAGGGATATGAACCTTTATAAAAATTTGATAGGTATGAGAAATAAACGGTATCGTTTTAGAGGACTTGATATGCACTAATCCCGACTAAATCCTACTAAAATTATACCACCCGATTTTTGAGAAATTCCTAGAATATTTGTGGAAAACCCGTATTGCTGATTTCTCTCATTTCATGGATAATTCATTTCAGCAGGTGGAAAAGTTAATAAGATTTACTGCTCCTTGATGAACTTTGCTATTATTCTTTGACTGGGTACTAAGGTTTATCAATGTTTATATTTTCAGAATTCCCAGCCCATATTGCCTGCCACCGCTACCACATGTGACCAAAGCTCTTGACAGCTTTTCTCACGTGAGCAATTTACTTGTTTCTTAGCGATACCCTCTCACCTATGCAAATTAGCTATCTCACTATAAAAGATGCTGCAAAGATACTTGGCGTTGCTCCGCTCACGCTTCGCAATTGGGACAAGCGCGGAATTTTGTCAGCATATCGAAACCCGATAAACAACTACCGCGTATACCGAAAAGACCAAATCGAACTTTTTCTCCGACGGATTGAAAACTCGAAGAACAAACGCAACGGCCGCAGAATCGATATCTCACTCGTATAGAAAACCCCGCGCAACGAATGCATACCCGTGCGCGGGGTATACAAAAAATCTCCGATTATACATCGGAGATTTTTTGTTCTTTCCGCTATAAGCCGAATTCTGTTTCTTCGCACAATCGTGCAAAGAATATGATCATCTGTCTAGCCCGTTGATTGCTCGCCGGGTCGTGCCCCCGTTTCATTACTGGTTACTAGTAACTAGTTACCGGTAACGAATTGAGGTTGCACCGGATAGGAGTTTTTCGTTCCAGCGGATTGCTTCGCTGAAGTGTGAGCTCTTACCTCACCTCTTTTCACCCTTGCCTCCTCAAAATTAGTAACTAGTTACTAGTAACTAATAACCAATTTGACGATCGGCGGTATAGTCTCTGTGACACTGTCCCGTCCCCACCTAACTTTCGAAAGAACATATATGAGAGCAACCTTTTTGTGAACGAGAACTACTCTCGTTCACATTGCTTCTATCGAAAGTTAGATGGGGAGGCGGCTGTTAGCCGCTATCGCTAGGTTAGTAACTAGTAACTAGTTACTAACTTGGTGTTCGGACTTTCCTCCCCCGCTAAAAAATTTAAATGCATAAACTTTTCTGCGGAGGCGATCATACGCGAAAAGAACATTTGGAGTATACTCCTCTTTTCATACAAATGCAAGACCCGCTCATTCAGGCGGATCACGCCTCTCCCCTCTTACATCTATTGAAATAATGTGTGAGCTTCCTGATCGAGCGCTTCGTTCACCAAACGATCAGCTTCTCTATTTTTTTCTCGCGGCACGTGATGAAATGAAATCAATTTAAAGTCGATCCGCGCATTCCACACCTTCATGAAATACGGAAACAGACGTTCCTCTTCTACTTTATAACGCCCTCCGAGCTGCCGCGCGACAAGTTCGCTATCTACATAGAGTTCGACAACGCTCTCTTTTGCCTCTTTTCCGCCGACGAGCGCTTTTGCCTTTGCAAGCGAAAAACACACCGCCTCATATTCCGCTTCATTGTTTGTCCGCACTCCGATTGCCTTCCCATACTCTTTTTTCCGATTTCCAAATGTATCAACAATCACAACCCCAATGGCCGCGGGGCCGGGATTGCCGCGCGAACCTCCATCAGTATATATGATGATTTTCTTTGATGGCGTATCTTTCATTAATGCGTATTTAGACATATCCGGATTTTCGCAGCCAATACTCATTCTCCCATTCCCACAATACTTTTGCGCTGAGAAACGCGCGAATATCGCTGTGAATATTATACGGGAACTCCCGGATGTCGACATCCCCGACCA
>MHQD01000031.1:0-21822 GCA_001822215.1 Candidatus Sungbacteria bacterium RIFCSPHIGHO2_01_FULL_50_25 | reverse complement strand
CGCCATCCCCGCCGCATCGAGAACCGCTTCCGCCATTTTCCCGCACTTTCGTATACCCGCCTTTTACCCGCTTGGTCGCACTACAGCGCATGCACTCAACATGCTGATTTATTTTTAGAATCCAGCGCGTCTCCACGGAAAACGAACAGCCGAGCGCTTTGCGAACCACGATTTCCTGAAATGCGGAAACGTATGCCGCGGTCTGTAGATTAAATTCCGGATAAAAACCGTGTGACGTCTTGATATCAAGAACTCCGATTTTGCCTCCGATCATTGCAAGGGAATCGATTGTTCCGGCATAGCGATGCCGCTCGGACCACACGCGGCGTTCAATAAATTCTGGAAATACGATGATCCCGCGTTCGCGCACCAAAGACGAAAGGGAATCCATAGCGGGACGGATCTCTTCAGGCACGTCGATTTCTCCACCGGCAAGAATCCGCTCCGCGACCTCATGGATCCTGCTCCCCTCTTGGGCGGATTTCACCTTTATTGTTTCTGCGGATGTATAGTCGCCGACCTCGCGCAAAAACCGATCGAGCCCGGGCTTTGCTTTAATCTCAAGAATTCTTGTCACTCGCGGAAACCACACCCCGTCGATTTCGTATCCATTCTCTTTCTCAAACTGTTCTCTCGTCGTGTAGCGCATATCTACTTCAAAGAGAGCGCATCGAGCGCGGGAAAACGCTTCCCCATAAAAAATTCAAGCATCGCTCCTCCTCCGGTAGATACGTGCGAAAACTTCTTCACGAGCTTTGCGCGGTTGAGCACCGCGACTGTCTCCCCGCCGCCCACCACGCGAAACGATCGCATCCGGGAAAGCGCCTCGGCAAAACGCCTGGTCCCCCTCTGGAATCGAAGAATATCGGTATATCCTAACGGCCCGTTCCAAATGACCGTCTTCGCGCGTTTCGCTTCTTTGACAAAAAGTTCGATAGAACGCGGCCCGCTATCAACGATAAAATCATCAGAGCGAAGCGCGCCGATGCGCACGCGGCGCGTGCGCCCGCGCGCAAAGACGCCGCCACGCATAACCACCACGTCAACAGGATAGAGCAATTTTTGGTTCCGAAAAAACGCGCGAGGCGGCACACCATCCATATCCCGCTCCGCGGTCGATACTCCAATTTCTATTCCTTCGCGGAGAAAAACGGTATTCGCCATTGCGCCCGCAATAATGATGCGATCAGCAACCTTTAGGAATTTTCGTATCAACGGCAGTTTTGTCGAAACCTTTGCGCCTCCGAAAATAACCAAACAGGGCCGCGCCGGAATGTCACGCGCCTTCCCCAAAAAGCGAACCTCGTCGAATAATCGAAAACCGGCATACCCCGGTATGTATTTCGGGAGCGCGACCATCGAAGCGTGCGCTCGATGGATATCAGAAAAAGCTTCATTCACATAGAGATCGCCCCACGTTGCGAGTGCGCGAGCAAACGACTCATTATTTTTTTCCTCTCCGGGCCAAAACCGGAGATTTTCGAAAAACAATATGTCGCGTGAGCCATCGTATCGGTCTATCGCCCTCTGATCTAACGGATCCCGAATAAACTGAATACGCCGGTCGAGAAGCCCTGCAAGATGTTTGGCTAAAGGCAAAAGTGATAAACGCGCTACCCGTCTGCCTCCCGGACGGCCAAGATGCCCCACTATGCGAATGCGGCATTTTCTCTTTATGAGATATGACAGCGTGAGAAGCGCTTCGCGCATCCGAAAATCATCAAGGACGCGCCCTTCTTTTATGACGACGTTAAAGTCAACGCGGACGAGAACCCGCGTACCTGGACGGATCCGTGCGTGACGAATGTGACGAAGACGCATATATGAGAAACCTAGCGCGCACGAGATGCAATACGGATAATCTCTCCGAATGTTTTTCTATTGAGGCTTGCGCTTCCTACGAGCGCTCCGCCGACACCCCCATCGCGCACAAATGATCCGATATTCATCTGCGATACAGAACCGCCATAGAGAATTCGAACGGATCCCGAATTCTTTTTTCCTGCCATATCAGCGAGCACGCGCCGAATGTACATGCTCGCGCGAAATGAATTTTCCGGCGTATCCGGCACCGCACCCGGAGTTGTGCTGATGGCCCATACCGGCTCATACGCAATGCATATGTTCCTATAGAGGCGCGGCGGAATCTCCCGAAGCGCTCCGCGGATCTGCTCTCCGACAATTGCAGGAATATCCCTGCCGATGCGCTCGCGCTCGCCGACGCACAAAATCGACGACATGCCTGCTTCCAAAACGGCTTTCATTTTTTTATTAATCAGCGAATCCGTCTCTCCGTGATAGATCCTGCGTTCCGAATGGCCGATAATCACATACTTTACCCCGAGAGTGGCGAGCTGTTCCGGAGAGATGTCTCCGGTGTAGGGGCCTCCAGTCCAGAATGAATCCTGAGCGCCGAGCTTAGCTTTTTTCAACTCACGCCGAACCGGAACTAAAAAAGGATATGGGGGAGCGATTACTATTTCAACGCCCCGAATCTTTTTTACCTCGCGTTCAAGCGCGCGCGCAAGCATGCAGGCGTTCTCAAGCGATTGAGGGTTCGATTTCCAATTTGCAATAAGCAAAAAATGTTTCATGCGTTTCTATACTTTTATTCCTCGCAAAAATTTTGCAGCGGCTTCTGGACTGATGACGGAGATTTCGATTCCCGTCCCTATTTCAAAACCCGCCCAAATGGCGGTCTTCGGCAAAATCTCAAAATGCCAGTGGTAGTGGTCGATATCAGTAAGACTCCGCACCGGCGCGGTATGAAGAAAAAAGTTATAGTCGGGATCTCGGAGCCCGCGAAATATTTTTCCCATCGCGATGCGGAACGCATGCGCAAAAAGCCGCCGATCGCGTTCGGCCATATCCTCAAAGCGGGCGCTGTGAAATTTCGGGAATATGCGCGTCTCAAACGCCGACTTTGACGCATACGGCGCGAATACAACAAACCGATCGTTTTCATAGATAATGCGTTTTTTCGCCGCCCGTTCATACCGAATCATCACGCAGTGCACGCACTTTTTATGTTCATGAAAATAGCGCCGAGAACCTTCAACGCTTCTCCGAATATCGGGAGAGATGACGGGAATCGCAATAATCTGAGAATGAGGATGGCTTATGGAAGCGCCGGCAAGCCTTCCATGATTATGAAAAATGGATATATATTCAACGCAGGGGTCGTCTTTCAGCGCGATATAGCGCTCCTGATACGCCCGAACAATAAGTTCGACTTCCTCGTCATTCATCTCGCCGATCGAACGAAGATGATCCCGCGTGATAATGACCTCATGAAACCCCACTCCTCCGGTTTCTTGATACGGACCCCTATGGGAAAACACCGCGCATACTCCTCTCCCAAACGCGGGGAATTTATTCGGAACAACCTGCACCCACCAATCCCTTTTTTTTATCCGGCTCTTTGAAAAGATAAGAATACGGTTGGAAATTGATTTTTCGAAGGGGCACGTGCGCTTCTCTTGAGAAAAACGCGTTCCGCGCTTTGTAAGAAAATCGTGGGGCCGCTTTGCGCGTCCGGTTGCAATCACAACCCAATCGCCAGAGACAACATTCTGGCGCAGTTCGGAACGAGATTTTCCTTCACCGTTTGATATACGCGTATTTCCCATGCGGCTAACGATATATCCCCCGGATATCATTCCATTTAATCTCGAGGAGCTCCCGAAATGTGCTCACATACGCGCCGAGCCCAACCTTTGAGCCGGCGGGGTTCACCCACCGAACGGGAACTTCTTTTATGCGAAACCCGTGCCGCTTCGCAATCACAAGAACTTCGATGTCAAATCCCCACGTCGTAATCCGCTGGCGGGAAAAAATAATTTCTGCGGCACGGCGAGAAAACAATTTGAACCCTCGCTGGGTATCACGAATCTCCCAGAGGCCCGCGATCACGCGAATGACGTATTTCGAAAATTTTCCAAGCGCGCGGCGATACCACTGCGCGTGCTCCTCCACGGAAGCACCCTCGATCTCGATCGAACCAATGACAACATCAAAACACGCACTCGGCTCTTGCGAAGATTTGCATACATGGGGAATAAATGAATCAAGCTGGCCAGGCGATACTGAATTGTCGGCGTCTGCAAATATCCGATACTCCCCTCCCGCGGCGAGCATTCCTTCCCTCACCGCCCATCCCTTCCCCGGACCCTTTGTTTTCAAAAGCTTAAGATGGGAAATTGTTCCTCTCAAATTATCTACAATCTGCGCGGTGGCGTCGGTCGAACCGTTGTCCGCAACAATAATTTCATACTCAAAATTCTTCCCTCGAAGATACTGGTCGACTTCTAATATGGTTTTTTCGATGTGCCGGACTTCGTTTTTGGCCGGTATAATCCAAGAAAGATACATGGAATGTTATTTCGGATTTATCATATACGCTGTCTAAAAAAAGCCCTTATTCTACTACAATTCCCTGATTTCGGCTTCGCCTTTGTCCGTTCTCGGCTCGCTCGAAATCAATGAATTTTGCGACGAAGCGGACTTTTCAGACAATTTTTTATCCAAATACGATTGAAGGATGAGCGCCGCGGCAGACGCATCAACGCTTTTCCCCCGTGAGGCGCTTTTTGACGCAAGACGGGTCGTCAGCAATTCGTTCTCAAAAAAAACAGGTACCGAAAGCGCTTTTTTGATGCGTTCGGCAAATACCCGAACGCGCGCCGCAGTCTCCCGCTCTTTCCCCGCGAAATCAACCGGAAATCCAATAATAATCGCTTCTATCTTCTCATGTCTTATGATAGTAAAAATTTCGTCAATCCTATCTGTGTTCCGCCTGGCCGCGATAACAGAATGAGGAAATGCCACAATCCCGCGCTCGTCAGATATCGCAATACCTATCCTCTTCGTTCCATAATCTATCCCCAAATACCGCATACCCTATCCCATTATATCATCGTAAGAACGAGAGTGCCATTCGGCGTAAGCACAACGGTATGTTCAAAATGCGCGCTTGCGGAACCGTCGATTGTTTGAAATGTCCATCCGTCCCGATCGAGCCGGACGTCTCCTTTCCCCAATGTCGCCATTGGTTCGATCGCAAGAACCATACCGGTCTTTAAAAGCGGGCCTGTTCCCGCTTTTCCATAATTTGGAATAAGCGGATCCTCATGGAGTTCATAACCGACTCCATGCCCCGCGAGCCCTTTGACAATCCCAAACCCGTATTCAGTAAGTTTTTTCTGGATGCGCGCGCTTAAGTCTCCGACGCGCTTCCCGCTCTTTACTTCGTCTATTCCCTCCCAAAGAGCTTCTTTGGTTCCGCGTAAAAGCCGGTCACTCTCTCGCGTACTGTTCCCAATAGAAAAACTCACCGCGGTATCAGTGACAAGCGGTCTGCCTTGGTATGACGGGAACTCTTTCGCGGATTCGCGCGGCCATGCCATTCCGATATCAATCGCAAGAATATCTCCTTCGCGAAGATACGTATCGGGCCGGGGTATCCCGTGCACCACTTCATCGTTGATCGATGTGCAAATTGACGCAGGATACGGCGGTGAATCTTCAACGCGATATCCCCGAAATACCGCAATGCCGCCCGCGTCCCGGATGAGATTTTGTGCGAGAAGGTCAATCTCGCCGGTTGCCGTTCCGGGCCGGGCTTTCTCCTGAAGCGCCTTGAGTATTGCGGCAAGGCGTTTTCCGCACTCTTGGAGGACTGAAATTTCTTTCGCAGTCTTAATCCGGATCGCCATGTTCGTTTATGTGCGCCGCTCCCAGTTACGGCCGAGACGTTTTGAAAGAAGCGATTCGATCTGCCGGAATACCAATTCCGTTGATAATTCACCGTTTATGCGGAGGAGCCGGCGTTCTTTTTTAAAATACTCGATCACCGGAAGCACATCCCGGGAAAAATAAGCCATGCGGTTTTGTATCGCGCGCAATGTATCGTCCTTCCGTTTCCGTGCGAGAAGGCGATCTACCGCTGTTTTTTCTATAACGTCAAGATAGATGCAAAGCGCTTTTTTCCTCCCGTGCCACACGAGCACTTCGTCGAGAAGACGCGCTTCGGACAAGCGCCTCGGCGCTCCGTCAAAAATGAGATGCCGATCTGCTTTCCCGCCTGCGATGAACTTGTTGAGCCAGGTATAGCTCGAAAACCACGAAGGGAAAAGCCGTCCCTGCCCCATGAGGCGGCGTGCGATGCGGATCGTCGGGTTTTCATGTTCTCTCGTAATCTCGCGCAAAAACCGTCCGGTTTCCATGTGATACGCGCGTTTCCCGAGAAGGGACAAAAGCGCATGCGCCTGCACTCCTTTGCCCGACCCGGAGCGCCCAATCACTGCAATCGTAAACTTCGAAGATATATCCTCCATTCTTCTATTATATATGTTCGTACTCGCGCATGACGAGCTGCGCATTGATCTGTTTCATTGTCTCAATCACGACAGATACGACGATTAAAAGCGCTGTTCCGCCGAGTGTAAGCGCCTGAATCCGGAGCGCTGACTGGACAACGATCGGCAAAATTGCGATGGCGCCGAGAAAAAGCGCGCCCGCGAGCGTTATTCGGTTCAAAATTCGGGAGAGATACTCTGCAGTCGGCCGGCCAGGACGAATGCCGAGAATGAACCCGCCCTGTTTTTGCAGATTATCGGCGATCGCCTGCGGGTCAAACGTAACCGCGGTATAAAAATACGTAAACGCAAATACGAGAATGAAATAGGACGCGCCGTAGACAATCTGATTATTGAATGCGGCAATAAGAAATTGCGCGGCGCGCTGGGCGAACTCATTGGGAACCGCCGCAAGAAAACTTCCGACAAGCCCCGGAAAAAGAATAATAGAAACGGCGAATATGATCGGAATGACGCCCGCCTGATTTACGCGAAGCGGCAGGTGGGTTGAGACGCCGCCGTACATCCGCATGCCGCGGATACGCTTTGCGTACGACACCGGGATATTCCGCTGGCCTTCGGTGATGATAACCACGCCCGCAATAACCGCAAGGGACACGAGCACAAATGCAAGAAGCACCGGAAGACGCTCTGGCGTAAAGGTAAAAAGTTCCTGTCTGACCGCAGTGGGAAGACCGGAAACAATGCCCGCAAAAATCAAAAGCGAGATCCCGTTCCCGAGACCCTTTTCCGTGATGAGCTCACCAAGCCACATGAGAAACATGGTGCCCGCGGTTGCGACGATCATGTTTACGGCATACCCGAAGAGTGAAAGCTCCGGAATAACGCCATTCCGAATCAAAAGGATAAGAAGGGCATACGATTGAAGAAGCGCCAGGGGCACCGTGAGATAGCGCGCGTATTGGTTAAAGCGCGTACGGCCCGCCTCGCCTTCTTCCTGATACATCTCCTTGAGATGCGGAAAGAGCATCGTGAGAAGCTGCATGATGATTGAGGCAGTGATATAGGGCCCTACGCCGAGCATGATAATGGAAAGGTTATCCAAAACGCCGCCGGAAAAAATATTCAAAAGCCCGAAAAACTGATTTGACTCAAGGAAATCCTTGAGACGTTCCGGCCGAACGCCCGGCACCGGAATCGCCGCTCCTACCCGGAATATCACCAATACGCTCAAGATAAAGAAAACCTTTTTCCGAAGGTCTGGCACAGTGAATAAAAGTGAAAGCTTTTGAAGCATATGCGCTATTTCTTTACTTCGATTTTCCCAGCTATAGTCCCGGAAAGCAATACGTTTTTAAAAGAGTATATCTTTGTGCCGTGTCCTCCGCCGAGAATTTTTACCCGGGGAAGACCGCCTCTTACATTGCGGATCAATCCTTTCTCCAAAAGCGCTTTCGGAGTTATCTCCGAACCAGACGGAAACTTCTCCTCGATAACCCGAAGGGAAACCACAACCGGTCTCGTCTGAAACGACTTAAAACGATATCCGCGGAGTTTTGGAATCCGTTTCAAGGTGTCTCGCTCTTCGGGACGGAATTTTGCGCCTGCGCGCGCTTTCTGGCCTTTGATGCCGCGGCCGGAATAGGTTCCGCGCTTCCCCCCGCGGCCGATTCTGCGCGCAGGGTGAGACCGTATATGCGATGTAAGGTTATGAATCTGCATATCTATGAGGCGCGCGCCTTTAACATCTGTAATGCTTCTACAACCGCGCGCGCATTATTCAGCTTATTCGGCGTCCGTGATAAGATTTTCCCCGTCAAATTCTTGATGCCCGCAAGCTCGGCGACAACGCGAACCGGCCCTCCCGCAATCATGCCGCGGCCCTCCCGCGCGGGTTTCAATATGACCTTTGCCGCGCCTACTTTTGCGTATACTTCGTGGGGGATGGAACGGGACTGCGTCAATGGAATCTCAAACATCCGCTTTTTCGCTTGGTGAACTGCCTTATCGATAGATGAGGTGACATCTGTCCCTTTGCCCATACCGAGCCCGACTTTCCCCTTCCTGTTGCCGATCACAACGGAAACCCGAAATGTAAAACGCCGCCCGCCGGAGACAACGCGTGCTGTTCTGCGAACGTCAAGGACTTTCTGATCGTATTCGGACCGCTCGCGTCCCCCTCGCGCATTCGATCTTTGACCTCGTGGTCGTGCCATATTCGTTAGTTACTGATTACTAAAATATAAGTCCTCCCTCGCGCGCGCCTTCGGCGACTCGCTTGATAATCCCGTGGTATGAATACCCGCCGCGATCAAATACGGCGCGCTCGATCTTTTTTGCTTTCGCGCGTTCCGCGAGCTCGCGCCCCGCCTCAAACGCACGCTCGATGCGTTGCTTTGGCGTCACCTTTTTGCCTTTCTCCCGAACGTCTTGGTCGCTTACCGAAAGAATGGTCTTCCCCGACTCGTCATCAATGAGCTGAAGCCATACATGCTTGTTTGAGCGAAACACGCTGATCCGAGGGCGTTTTGACGTCCCTTTGATACGCGCGCGTATACGTATTTTTCTGCGTAAACGCTTTTCTCGTTTTTGCTGTGTTCTTTTCATATTCCACTATTATCCGGATGCAACCGCTTTTTTCCCTGCTTTCCTGCGCACAATCTCCCCTTGATAGCGGATACCCTTTCCTTTATACGGCTCGGTCGGTCGGATCGAGCGAATGTATGCCGCCGTTTCCCCCACGAGCTCTTTATTAATCCCGGAAATTGTAATTACGTTTTTCTCAAGCGAAAAGCTAACGCCCTCCGGTGCCGGTATTTTCACGGGGTGAGAAAATCCGATTTGCATGACAAGCGTAGACTCCTCGACGGCCATTCGATACCCTATCCCTTCAAATTCAAGTTTTTTTTCAAATCCATTCGTAACGCCCTCCACCATATTCGCGACAAGCGCGCGCGAAAGACCCCACAGGGCAGGGGCTTTTTTCGTATTCCGCGCCGGGGAAGCTACGATTTCGTTCCCGATGATCTCAATATGAATATCGCGCGGTATATCCCGAGAAAGAGCGCCTTTCGGCCCCGCGACAGAAACCGTGGGCCCGTCTATCGAAACAGTAACTCCGGCTGGAATCGATATTGGTTTTTTTCCGATGCGGCTCATACCCCTACCACACTTCAGCGATTAATTGGCCTCCGACTTTTTCATTTTTTGCCATCCGATCAGTCAAAATCCCTTTTGGCGTTGTCAAAAGCACCACTCCGCCGCGTGGCGAAGGCTTCACATCTTTATATGGCGCGTATAGGCGCCTCGACGGCTTTGAAAGCATTTTCACGCCTTTGATTTTCGGATCGCCGTCCTCATAACGAAGCGCTACTTCAATCGTTTTCCGCACCCGCTTCCCTTTCACCTCAACAGCACCGATGCATCCCGCGCCGGAAAGCGCCTTTACAATATCGAGCTTGAACTTTGAATATGGAATAAGCACCGTCTCGCGCTTTGCGGTATTTGCATTTTTTATCCGTATGAACATGTCTGAAATAGGATCCATGGTGTTACCAAGAAGATTTTTTTATGCCGGGAATCTCGCCTCGATTCGCAAGTTCGCGAAAACAAATCCGGCAAAGGTCAAAATCGCGCATATACCCGCGTTTGCGGCCGCACCGAAAACAGCGCCTGACAACGCGCGATTTATACTTCGGCTTCTTGAGAGATCGTGCAATGACGGATTGTTTTGCCATACTATGACGCAATGGGAAACCCGAATAATTTGAGAAGTTCAACGCCTTCTTTCCTTGTTCGCGCAGACGTAACGACCGTTATTTCAAAGCCAAACAAAAATCGGTAATCGGCACCGATCATCTCGGGAAATACTATATGTTCTTTTATGCCGATTGTCAAATTCCCTTTCGCGTCAAATGACGACTCGGTAATCCCGCGGAAATCGCGCGTGCGCGGAAGCGCAATATTGATAAGCCGTGAAAGAAAATCATACATCCGCTTTCCGCGAAGCGTCACCTGATATCCAATGATGAGCCCTTGACGCGTCTTAAAAGATGCGATGGCTTTTTTTGCCGCGCGAGGGGCCGGCTTTTGGCCCGTTATCTCTGTCAAAAATTTCTGGACCTCGGTATGCTCTTTTTCATCGCGCATGCGCCCCACTCCGCAATTCACGACAACCTTTTCGATCCGCGGCACCGCCATCGCATTCGAATGCCCGAACGTTTTCTGCATCGCGGGAATAATTGATTTTTTATATTTTTCTTGAAGCGTCGTCATAGAAATATTACAAATCCTTTTTGCATTTTTTACATATCCGAACTTTTTCGCCGCCGGCCACGCGGTATCCGACGCGAGTCGGCGCGCCGCATGATCCGCATATAATCTGGGCTCGGGATGCCGCAAACGATGCCGGTTTTTCAATACGCTCGCCTTTTTGGCCTTGCCGCTTTGCGCGCGTATGCTTCTTTTTCATATTGACTCCCTCAACAACAATATGCCCATCAAGCGGAAATACCTCAAGGATTTTCCCTTCTTTTCCCTTATCGTTCCCTGCAATGATTTTTACTTTGTCGCCGGTTTTGAGCTTCATACGATTATATAACTTCCTGGGCAAGGGAAATAATTTTTATAAATCCGCGGTCTCGAAGCTCGCGCGGCACCGGACCGAAAATACGTCCCCCTCGCGGTTCGGTCCCCTCAACCAAAATCGCCGCGTTGTCGTCAAATCGGATATAGGACCCGTCCGAACGCCTGAATGGCGCGCGCGTACGCGCTACAACCGCTTTCACAACGTCTTTTTTCTTCACCGCCTTGCGCGGTTCCGCAACCTTGACCGACGCAACAACAATATCTCCGATGCGAGCGTACCGCCGGCTTGACCCGCCGAGCACCCGGATGACCTGAATGACTTTCGCCCCGGAATTATCGGCAACTTTAACGATGCTTCGAAGCTGAATCATAATTGTTCTCCTTTCTCGTTACCTTCGTCTCCCTCTGCGCTTGGCTCGCGCGAAACCAACTCAACAATCCGCCAACGCTTATCCTTCGACAGCGGTCGCGACTCTTCAATGACCACGACGTCCCCGACTTTTGACCCGTCCTCTGGATCATGCGCCTTGAATTTCCGAGAAGAACGGTAAAACTTCCGATATTTTTCGTGCTTCACTAAACGGTCGACGCGGACGACGGCGGTCTTTTTTGTCTTATGCGAAATGACTGTTCCTTTTAAGCGTCTCATAATGGTTCATTTCCTATTGAGAATAGTAAGTATGCGCGCAACGTCCTTTTTCGCTTCACGGAGTTCCTTTACGTTTTTTACCTTCTTTTGCGAAAGCAAAAACGTCAATTCTTCAATTCTCGCTCGTTTTTCCTGGAGCACTTCGGCGAGTTCTTCTTTTGTTTTCTCTTTCAAGTCGTGCGCTTTCATGATTATTACTTCTTTACAAATTTCGCTTTCATGGGAAGCTTGTGCGCCGCAAGCCGCATCGCTTCCTCGGCGATCTCGGGCGAGATGCCATCCATTTCGAACAAGACCCTTCCGGGTTTTATCGCGACGACATAGTGATCCACAGACCCTTTTCCGCCTCCCAACGTCACCTCCGGCGGTTTTTTCGTAACCGGCTTATCAGGAAAAATGCGGATCCAAATTTTGCCGCCTTTCTGGACATAGCGCGTCATGGCGCGGCGCGCCGCCTCGATTTGCCGCGCCGTAATCCACGCAGAACCCATTGACTTAAGGCCGTAGGAGCCGAATGAAAGTTCGGTTCCGCGCGTTTCAATTCCGCGGGATACGCCTTTTTGCCATTTTCGATGTTTGACCTTTTTAGGCTGCAACATATCTTTATTTCAATTCGATCGTTATCAGGCCGTATTTCTTAATTTCCGCTGGCGAATAAATTGTATGCGCGTACGTCCGATTGACTGCTCGTACTTTCCGTTGCAAAACGCGCCCGGTAAAATTTTTCTTTTTAGGATCCCATTCTTTTAAAATCAAAATATCTCCCGCCGATATCTTAAAATCGGCGAGTCGCGTTTCTACATTTTTCTTCCCTGTTTTCACGAGTCTGAAAAACTCGGGGCGGATTTTCTTTTCAATAGTTCTCATGGTTTTATGCAACGCTTTGCTTTTCGTCTTTATCAAATACATCCCCCTTATAAATCCATACCTTAACGCCGATTGTTCCATACGTCGTATAGGCGGTCCGCTCGGCGTAGTCGACATTTGCGCGAATCGTCTGTAAAGGAATCCGCCCCTTCCGGAGCTTTTCGTAGCGCGCCATTTCCGCGCCGTCAAGCCGCCCTTTAAGAGCGACTTTTACTCCCTTTACATCCCGCGACGCGGAAATTTTCTCTACCGATTGTTTCAGAATTCTCCGGAAAGATATCCGCTTCTCGATTTCATCGACGATCATTTGCGCCGCGATTGCGGCATGTGTTTCCGGCATCCGCACCTCTTCAATCGTCAATCGTATATCGTGGGGCTTCACTGAAGTTTTAAAGCGCTTGCGAACTTCGAAAAGTTTTTTCTTAATCTGATTTTTGAGATCCTCCGCGCCCGTGCCGCCGCGGCCGATCAAAATCCCCGGCCGCGACGTCTTCACGATGACGTGCATGACATTCGGGGACCGTTCGATCTCAATTTGCTCGACGTGGGCGCTCCGAAGCCGCTTTTGGAGCCATTCTCGCAGAAGCGTATCCTCCCGCAAGTTGCCGGCAAAATTCTTCATGTCAAACCAGCGCGACTTCCAATTCGTCGTTCTTCCGATGCGGAAAATATATGGATGTACCCGGTGAGTCATATTCGCTTACACTCAAATTTAAAATGCAAAAATAAAAATACAAAATTTTGGTATCGCTTCGCGATAGATTTTAAATCTCTTAATTTTGAATTTTGCGTTGTCATTTTTAATTTTGAATTATTTTTTTGTGCCGAGTACCAAGGTGACGTGGCTCGCCCGCTTTCGGATGCGCGCCGCGCGCCCGAACGCTCTCGCGCGAAACCGCTTCAACACGGGGCCTCCATCAACGACAATGTTCTTCACGACCAGATCGCTTTCATCAAGCCGAAAATTATTCTTTGCGTTCGCGATCGCTGACCGCAACAGCTTCAAGAGCGGATGCGAAGACCGCTTTGTCAAAAAAAGAAGCTGTGTCTGGGCGCGCGACACATCCATCCCCTTCACCATATTCGCAACAAGCCTCATCTTCCGGGGAGCGATACGCACGTAATTCAATTCTGCTTTTACGTCATTCATGATGAATAATTATTCTTTTGCGGTTTCCTGCGCCTTTTGTTCAATTTCCTTTTGCATCTTGCCTCCATGACGGACGAATTTCCGCGTCGGCGAAAACTCTCCCAACCGATGCCCGACCATGTCCTCCATCACTTTCACATCAATAAAATTCTTTCCGTTGTGCACGCCAAACGTATAGCCGACCATCTCCGGAGTGATAGTGGAATCCCTCGCCCACGTCTTTATCGCCGTTTTTGCTCCCGGTGATGTGCGGGACATGTGCTTTACAATCGACGGATGGACATAGGGGCCTTTTTTTACGCTTCGTGTCATACTCGAGTGGTTATTTCTTCCTTCTAGATACGATAAAAATGCTCGACTTCTTTCGCTTGTTTCTTGTTTTTACCCCGCGCGCCGGTTTCCCCCATGGCGTTGCCGGACCCCGCCTCCGTCCGGTCGTCGTACGCCCCTCGCCGCCTCCGTGCGGATGGTCTACCGGATTCATGGCGGTACCGCGCACCGAAGGACGAATTCCCATATGCCGTGCCCGACCCGCCTTCCCGATAGTCATCAAAGAATGTTCCGGGTTTGACAGTGCGCCGACAGACGCCCAATTTTCCGACCGGATCATACGCACTTCTTTCGACGGCAATTGAATGTGTGTGTATACGCCTTCCTGCGCGACAACAAGAGCGCCGGAGCCCGCGGAACGGACAAGCTGCGCGCCGCGGCCCCGCTCAAATTCAATATTATATACGAGGGTCCCAATCGGAATTCCCCGAAGCGGCATCCGATTGCCGATCTCAACCGGAGCATTTTCTGCGGCGAGCACTTCTTGCCCGACTTTCATCCCTTGCGGCGCAAGAACGTATCGCTTTTCTCCATCGCGGTAGGACAAGAGCGCGATCAGCGAGGATCGGTTTGGATCGTACTCAATCGATTCCACCCGCGCAAGAATTCCGACTTTATCGTACAAAAAATCAATCTCCCGCCAAAGGCGCTTTGCTCCGCCGCCTTTATGGCGCGTCGTAATTCTCCCCTGGGCGTTTCTCCCTTTCTTCCTGTGGAAACCAGAAACCAACGGCTTGTGAGGCCTCGAACCTGTTATCATTTCTTTCCAGTCAACGGTTTCCATGTGGCGCCGTGACGGAGTCATTGGGTGATACTTTTTCATATGGATTATTGCGTATCGATTCGCTCTCCTTCTTGGAGCACGACAACCGCTTTTTTAAACCCGGACTTCCATCCGACCTGGCGGCCCCGGCGGCGGACCTTTCCAGGCATTGAAAGCACATTGACGCGGCGGACCAACACCCCGTACTTCGCCTCGACTGCTCGTTTCACCTCGCTTTTGTTTGCCTGAGACGCCACGACAAAGGTATATGTTCCACGTTCCCCCGCGCTGTTGGATTTTTCAGTGATATGCGCTCGCTTGATCGCAGGAGAAACTCCGAACTTAACAGTTCGGGCTTCGCGTGCATCCTTCTTTTCAGGTGTAGGAATCGGTTCATCTTTCTTCGACGCCTCGCTCTTTTCACCTGTTTTTCTTCGTTTTAAAAATTTGTTGAAAAATGCCATAAATGATTTTTATTTTCTGAATGATTCCACAACGGCTTTTGGCATCACGATAAACTTGTATTGCAATACATCGTATGCGTTCAAATTCCGAGCCTCAGTAGCAGATGCAAAAGGAATATTTCTGACCGCGCGATATGCCTCTCTATTCTCCGCGGGAAGAATGACTAAAACCCCGTTTCCTTTTGTCACGCGCGCAAACGATTCATTCCGAGAAAGATTCTTGAAAATCTCAGCCGCACGCTTTGTCTTCACGGGGACGACGCTAAATTCATCCATAACGATAACTTCTCCTTCGCGGACTTTGCGCGAAAGTACGGTAAAAAGCGCTTTTTTCGCCATCTTTTTATTCACTTTTTTCTCATAGTTCTTTTCCCGAAGAGGCCCATGGGTAACGCCTCCTCCTTTCCACAAGGGCGAGCGAATCGAGCCGTGGCGCGCACGACCCGTTCCTTTTTGCTTCCACGGTTTTTTCCCGCCGCCGCGAACCTCGCTTCTTCCTTTTGCGTGCGCCGTCCCTTGGCGCCTGTTCGCCGCTTGCGATGTAACAACCTGATGCACAAGCGCGCTATTCCACGAAAGCCCGAATACCGCCTCAGGGAGAGACGCCTTTCCTACTTCTTTTCCTTCTTTGTTATATACGGGGCATTCCATACATTATCCGCGAATTTCAACGAGTGTTCCGCGCCTCCCCGGAATCGCCCCCAAAACCGCGATAACATTATTATCGGAATCAACCTTCACAATTTTTAAATTCCGCACTGATACGCGCTCGCCTCCCATGCGCCCCGCCATTTTCATGCCTTTGACAACGCGGCCTCCTGCCCGCCCCCCGCCTCCGCCGATGGACCCGGGCTCGCGGTGCGCGTGTTTTGTCCCATGGGTCGCGGGCGCGCCATGAAAGCCGTGGCGCTTCACCACACCCTGAAATCCTTTTGACTTTGAAATACCTGAAATTTTTATCGTATCGCCCTCGGAAAATTGCGCGACATCGAGCTTTGCTCCCCGCTCAAACTGGTCAGAAGTACGAAACTCCCGCACATGCCGGAACATGCCAAGATCCTTGAAATGCCCTTTTTCCGGCTTTCTTATTTTTTTCTCTTTTTTCACGCCAAACCCAACTTGAACCGCCTGATAGCCGTCTTTTTCTTTTGTACGCACTCCGAGAACGACATTCGGAAGCGCACGAACAAGCGTTACCGGCACGACATTCCCCGATGCGTCAAAAACCTGAGTCATATGAAGTTTTTCTCCAAAAAGCATCTTCATAACGTTAAAATTACAAATTCCAAGCACCAAATTCCAAACAATATCCAAATTTAAATGACCGAAATCCAAAACGTTTTGAATTTAGAATTTGGAATTTCGAATTTGTTTGTGATTTGGTATTTGTGATTTGGGACTTCATATCCGCAGTGGTCAGAGACAAATAAAAAACCGGGCTTCCCCGGCGGCGTGCGCGAGAGAAATATTCCCTTCCGTTTTCATCCGATGTATGTCCCCGACAACCGATAGGGATTTGAGCGGGATGAATCGCTCAGGATCTCTCATATACCGAAGTAATATACGAGAGAGGCCTGAAAGATTCAAAATTCCTTATATTCCATGTCCAAGCGAGCTAATATGCTTTTGATACAATCAGTTTCCTTTTTCCATGCCCTAGCGAGGAAAGCTGCTTTTGAAAACATGCGAGACCGAGCGGCCACGGCGTCCTGAGCTTGTCGAAGGACGAGCGAGGTCGAGCTCTGATGAGCAAAATCTCGGTGGGATTTTGCGAAGTTTTTCAAAAGCTGTTTCCGAGCGCCCTACTTCATTTTAATCTCCACATCAACCCCCGCCGGAAGATTCAAGTTCGTGAGGGCGCCGATGATTTTCGGATTCGGATTCAAAATGTCAATGAGGCGCTTGTGGACTCGAATTTCATATTGCTCACGTGCATTTTTGTGCACAAAACTCGAGCGGTTCACCGTATATTTGTGAATCTCCGTAGGAAGAGGTGTCGGCCCCGCGATCTGGGCACCGTTTCGAACCGCCATATCAACAATCTGCTTTGCAGACGTATCGATGATTTTAGAATCATAGGCTTTCACCTTGATCCGGAGGCGTTGGATTACTTCTTCTTCTCGATGTTTTGTTGCCAAAGAGCGTGTGGACTTGGGACGCATGAGTTCTTCGTTTCCTAAGAATTCAGCCGCCCCTCATCTTTATTTCGTAATCTTCGTTACCACTCCTGCGCCGACCGTCTTTCCACCTTCCCGGATTGCAAAGCGCTGTTTTTCCTCAAGTGCGACCGGCACAATCAGTTTTACCGTAAACTTGATCGTATCCCCGGGCATGACCATCTCGGTTCCGGACGGAAGAGTAACTTCGCCCGTGACGTCGGTGGTGCGGATATAAAATTGCGGTTTATACCCGGCAAAAAACGGCGTATGGCGTCCTCCTTCTTCTTTCGAAAGGATATAGACCTCGGCTTCAAATTCCGTATGCGGAGTCACCGATCCCGGCTTTGAGATCACCTGCCCGCGCTCAACATCTTCTTTCTTAAGGCCTCGCAAAAGAATCCCCGCATTATCGCCCGCGATGCCCTCGTCAAGAGATTTATTAAACATCTCAATACCAGTCACAATGGTCTTTGCGGTATCGCGAAGACCGACGACTTCTATTTCGTCGTTTACTTTCACCTTTCCCCGCTCGATACGGCCGGTTACCACGGTTCCGCGGCCTTCAATCGAGAACACGTCTTCAACCGGCATCAAAAACGACTTATCAGTATCGCGTACCGGCTCCGGGATATACGTATCAAGCTTATCCACAAGCTCAAGAATTTTTTTCGCCCATTCGTCATCAAGAGAAGTCGCTTCAAGCGCTTTGAGGGCAGATCCCCGAATCACTGGAATCTCATCTCCAGGAAATTCATATTTTTTGAGAATTTCACGCACCTCCGCTTCCGCAAGTTCCGCAATATCCGGCTCCGCAATATCGCATTTATTCAAAAATACCACAAGCGCCGGAACTCCGACTTGCCGGGCCAAAAGAATATGCTCGCGTGTCTGTGGCATGACGCTATCAGCCGCTGACACCACGAGAATCGCGCCATCCATCTGCGCCGCGCCCGTAATCATGTTTTTGATATAGTCCGCGTGCCCTGGCGCATCAATATGCGCGTAGTGCCTTTTTTCTGTCTCGTATTCCGAATGGTGAAGCGCAATCGTAATACCGCGCGCTTTTTCCTCAGGCGCGTTGTCGATCTGGTCAACCGATTCCACTCGCGATTTATAGCCCTTTAAAGAAAGGACTTTTGTAATTGCCGCAGTAAGCGTAGTCTTTCCATGATCAACGTGTCCGATAGTGCCCACGTTTACGTGCGGTTTTGTGCGTTCAAATTTTTCCGCCATACCTATTCCTATAAGACATTTGAGAGCGCTTTTGAGCCTCTCTCGCAAACCGCGTGTCCGAGCAAGTAGCATCCTCGGGCGAAGCGGTTCGCGCAAGCATCGTTCAAAAACCCTTCAACTGCCGTAAAGAAATTACGAATAAATAGTAATGCGATACGAAGGTATGATACCGAACTGTCCGCCAAGAGTCAAGCCCTTCTAGATAGGCAAATCCTCAAGCCGAATATCCTCTGGCCGCAGAGGAAGGGGTTTTGCGTGGTCCTCACCAGAAGCTATGAATTCGGTTTCTTCAAACTCATTCCCCATTGATTCGATATAGTCCGGCCCGTAGGCGCGCACGGGCATTGCCCGGTATCCGCCCTCGGGACGCCGCATAGGCATCGTTTGCTGGGATACCGCGCCCCGCAAAAGCTTTTGGTATTCATGGAAAGACAACACCACAATCTCCGGCTCCCCGTCTTCAAGAAAAATAAACTTGTCGCCGCTTTGTTTTACGAGATGCTTTATTTTGGAGAAATCCATAGATATGTCTTACCGTTTCAAGAGAAAAGAGTCAAGGGCGTTCTATTGCAAAAATTCTACGTATATGATATGAAAAGAAAAGTCCTATAAGGAGGATTCTATGAAGATTACCGCAGAGACTTTTCTTAGTGAAGAAACAATCCTTGCACTTAAAAGGACTCTCAGGCCAAATCCGGATACTCTTACTGAGTTAGAGATCACAACAAACGAGGCCCTCAAGACCGGTACTCTAAAAATCCGCGGAAGTGTAAGTCAAGTTCGGGGAATAAGTGGACGAACTTTCAGACTTGAATTCCTTCTTGATATACCTGACGCAAAAGAAGAAAAATAAGAACGGGAACTTTCGAGTTCCTTTTTTCTTTCCGAAATTATTTTTTCCCCTCCTTTATCAACTCCACAATACTCCCCGGAACCTCTTCGTAGTGGTCGAATTCCATGGTAAATGACGCCCTGCCCTGGGTAAGCGAGCGGAGAGTCGTTACATATCCAAACATTTCTGACAACGGCACTTTTGCCTTGATGACTTTGATTCCCATGGCGCGGTCTTCCATTTCTTCGATCCGCGCGCGCTTCGCATTGAGGTCACCCGTAACTTCTCCCATGAATTGTTCCGGCGTTACAGTCTCAACCCGCATAATCGGCTCAAGAATAATGGCTTGCGCGCGCTTTGACGCCTCCTGGAGCGCAATGGAAGCCGCAATTTTAAACGCAGCTTCCGAAGAATCCACTTCGTGGTATGAGCCGTCATATACCGTTACCTGCATATCAACCATGGGGTAGCCCGCCACAATCCCTTTTTCCATCGCTTCTTTCACGCCTTTTTCAACAGCGGGAATAAATTCTTGCGGCACGATGCCTCCTTTGATTTCATTTATAAACTCAAACCCCTTCCCCCGCTCCTGCGGCTCAACCTTGAGCCATACGTGTCCGTACTGTCCGCGGCCGCCGGACTGACGAATATACTTTCCTTCCGCCTCCGCAACTTTTTTAACCGTCTCTTTGTACGCGACTTGCGGCCGTCCGACGTTTGCCTCAACGGAAAACTCCCGTTTCATGCGCTCCACGAGAATTTCCAAATGCAACTCACCCATGCCCGAGATAATCGTCTCGCCGGTTTCGAGATCCCCTTTTATGCGAAACGTCGGGTCTTCCTCGGAGAGGCGCTTCAACGCCATACCCATTTTTTCCTGGTCTGCTTTTGTTTTCGGCTCAATTTTCAATGACACCACGGGTTCGGGGAATGTAATCCGTTCAAGAATAATCGGATGATCAGGGTCAGAGAGCGTATCCCCGGTATGCGTATTTTTAAGCCCCACAATCGCGCCGATGTTTCCCGCCTGAATCTCTTTTAATTCCTCGCGCGTGTTTGCATGCATCCGCAAAATGCGCCCCACCCGCTCCTGCGAATCCTTTGTTGAATTTAAGACATAACTTCCTGCGGAGAGTGTCCCGGAATACACGCGGAAAAATGTGAGCTGGCCGACGTAGGGGTCGGTTTGGAGCTTGAATGCAAGCGCGGCAAACGGCGCATCATCTTTTGCCTCGCGCGTTATTTCCGCGCCTGTCTTTTGATCAATTCCTTTTACCGGCGGAAGATCAACGGGAGACGGGAGATAATCAACGACAGCATCAAGCACTAATTGCACACCTTTGTTTTTCAGGGCTGACCCCGTAAGCACCGGAACTAATTTGTACGAGAGCGCGGCCGCGCGAAGCGCCGCCTTAAGCTCCGGGACGGAAATTTCTTTTCCCTCGAGATACTTGTGGGTGAGTGCGTTATCGGTCTCAGCGATTTTTTCCACCATAGTATGCCGCCATTCTTCTGCGATCGCGCTCATCGATTCCGGAACGTCTTCCCACACGACATTCTCCCCGTTCTCGCCTTCGAAACGGGCAACTTTCATATTCAAAAGATCAATGACCCCTTCGAAGCTCTGTTCCAAGCCCACCGGATACTGGATTGCAACCGCATTCGGCGTCAGACGCTCATGAATCGAGGCAAGCGAGCGCTCAAAAGACGCGCCTGTCCGGTCGAGTTTGTTGATAAAGCACACGCGCGGCACGTGGTAGTCGTCAGCGTATCTCCAGTTGGTCTCTGATTGGGGCTCTACGCCCGCAACGCCGTCAAATACCACAACCGCGCCGTCCAAAACCCGAAGCGAGCGCTTTACCTCAACCGTAAAATCAATGTGCCCCGGAGTATCAATCAGATTGATCCGGTATTCGTTGTCTTTTGTCTGCGGAGCGTATGTCGGCTTCCAAAAACAGTTTGTCGCGGCTGACGTAATCGTAATCCCGCGCTCGCGCTCCTGTTCCATCCAGTCCATGATCGTGTCCCCTTCGTGTACTTCGCCGATTTTGTGGGACACGCCCGTATAAAACAAAACCCGCTCGGAGACCGTGGTCTTGCCGGCGTCTATATGCGCAATAATTCCTATATTTCTCGTTCTCTCTAATGGGTACTCTCTCATAGTTTTTCCGGTCCCGATTTTGCCTCCAGCAATGCCGGAGTTGAAAAATCGAGGATCCTCGATTTACCAACTGCGCTATGCGCAGGGTAAATCGGGACGTCAATGTGGGCAATGATGCCTATATTACGAGTTCGTTCTAACGGATATTCGCGGAGCATACATTAAGAAAATTCAAAAGCGAGATGACACTATTTCGAAACCATGATTCTGCCGAGCGGACCTGGTGTCCCGATCCGCCGTCTGGCGGAGAGGGACGAGCGAGGCAGAATCCCTGAGGTGAGTCCCGGCGCTGGCCGGGACGATAGCCGTG
>MHQD01000030.1 GCA_001822215.1 Candidatus Sungbacteria bacterium RIFCSPHIGHO2_01_FULL_50_25 | reverse complement strand
GCCCCAATAGCTTTGGGCGTGACTGGCTAGTTTACAAGCCGGTCGATGTGAACACCACTCCTTTCTGGGCTGTAGCCTTTCCGTTTGGCATAGGTTTTATCCCGACGCAGATAGCCTCCACTGGCATCGCCGGCTCGGCTTTGTGGTTGATTTTTTTCGTCTTTCTTATTCTTCTGGGGGTTAAGGTCTTAAACCGCGTTTCAGAATCGAGAGCCGAACGCTTTACGCTCGTTTCTGCTTTCTTAATCACCTTTTTCCTTTGGGCCGCGAGCTTCCTCTATGCTCCATCGGCCACTATGCTTATATTTGCCTTTATTTTCTCCGGGCTCTTTGTCTCTCTCTGTCGGGAGTCTGGTGTTATTCCTTCTCGTTCCTTTAGCTTGAAAGAGTCTCCACAAACTCGCTTTATCTCGATTGTCCTCATCACGGTGGTCACACTCGGAGCCCTTTTCCTTGGTTGGGCAGGGTTCAATAAGACGGTCTCAGCTTTCCACTTTAAGAAGGCGGTTGACCTTTCTAATACTGCCGGTGCCTCTCTCTCCGAGATAGAAGAAAGGCTCAATAAAGCGGTAAGCTTTTCCAAGCTAGATACGTATTATGTCGCGCTTTCACGGATCAACTTTGCCAAGGCTCAAGTAGCGGCATCTGCCACCACAGGCACTCCTGAAGAAAACCGGGCAGTTTTTGAAGAAGCTTTGAGAAAGAGTATAGAAGCGGCGAGATTGGCCGTTAGTGCTAACCCGGCCGGTTACCAAAACTGGGTGTCGCTTGGCATGATTTACAGCGCTTTGGTACCGGAGCCCTTATCCGTGGTTGGCTCTTATGAGAATGCCCTTTTCGCTTATTCTGAAGCTAGTAAGAGGAATCCTAATAATCCGGAATTGCCGCTTTTCCTAGCGAGATTGGAGTTCAATAGGGGCAACGTTGAGGGAGCGCGCTCGTTTATCAGAAGATCCATTGCTCTCAAGGAAGATTATGCCGATGCTTATCTCTTGCTTGCTCAACTGGAGGTACAAGCAGGCAACGTGGCCGGTGCCATTGTCTCTGCTGAACGCTTAGCTCTCTTAATGCCTAACAATCCCGGCATCTACTTTGAATTGGGCTTGCTGAAATATTCTAATGGAGATTTTGTCGGCGCGGCCGATGCCTTCACCCTCGCGCTTGTCTCGGCGCCCGATTATGCCAATGCCAAGTATTATCTCGGCTTAACTCTAGCTCGACTTGGGCGGTTGGATGAGGCTCGAGCGCAATTTGAAGCTCTCTTAGTCACTAATCCAGACAGTGAAGAAGTGAAAGCCGTATTGGAAAGCCTTAATAATGGTTCGTAAGATTTTCGGGTTTCTCTATAAAGAGACAAATACTCTCAATCAGGCGGCGCTCTTATTGGGATTGTTTGCCTTCCTCTCTCAAGTTCTCGCTTTCTTGCGCGACAGGCTTCTAGCGCATATTTTTGGCGCCTCGACAGAACTCGACATCTATTATGCTGCATTTCGTATTCCAGATTTCCTCTTTGTCACGGTAGCCTCAGTTGTCTCACTTTCGGTCTTGATACCGTTTATCATCGAGAAGGAAGCCAAGAGTCTCTCGGCACTCCGCGATTTTGTGGACAACATTTTCTCTTTCTTCTCGCTGCTCATTATCTTTGTGTCTGGTCTAGCGTTTTTTCTCATTCCCACTGTTTCGGGTATTTTATTCAAAGGTTTCTCTGATCCGGCTCTCGCCGAAGTCATCTTTATTTCTCGGATTCTGTTACTCTCACCAATCATTTTAGGATTCTCGAATTTGTTCGGTTCTCTGACCCAAGCTTACAATCGCTTCACTATCTATGCTCTCGCCCCGCTCTTATATAATGCCGGTATTATTGTCGGCATCATTTTTCTTACCGCGCGCTTAGGCGTTTTAGGTGTCGCTATCGGCGTCGTCGTAGGAGCAAGTTTGCATGCTCTGGTGCAGGTACCGTTTGTACTGAAGGCAGGTCTTTTCCCCCGCCTTCGCCTAGGCTTCCGCCGACGCCAAGGCTTTGGCGGACAGGTCGGCGGGCAAGCCCGGTTTTTTGATTGGAGTGTCATACGCCAAGTGGCTAGGGTCTCTCTGCCGCGGACTCTGACTTTATCCATGAGTTCGCTCGCCATGATTTTCCTGGTTTCTTTGGCATCCTTGGTCGCGGCGGGTTCCATCTCTGTTCTCTCGCTTTCTTTCAATCTCCAGTCTGTGCCGCTTTCTATCATCGGTGTTTCATATTCTCTGGCTGCCTTCCCAACTCTCTCGAGACGTTTCAGGGAGAATAATCTCGAAGCTTTTAGACAGCAGATGGCAATCACCGCAAGGTTTATCATCTTCTGGTCGTTGCCCGCGACGGCGCTCTTTATTGTCCTGCGCGCGCAAATTGTCAGAGTTATTCTTGGTTCGGGACTCTTTGGTTGGGATGATACCCGCCTCGTCGCGGCGAGCCTAGCGCTCTTTGTTCTTTCGTCGATGTTTCAATGTCTCTCGCTCTTATTTATGAGAGGGTTTTATTCCGCCGGCTTTACCAGGAAACCATTTTTCATCAATCTCGTCTCAACCGCTGTTATGGTGGTAGGCACTTGGGGATTGATTAAGGTCTTCTACCTTTCAGAAGAATTTCGTTATTTCGTGAGTGCGCTTCTCAAGGTAGAAGATTTAACCAACACGGCCGTTTTGATGCTGCCCTTGGGCTTTTCTATTGCCACTATCATCAACGGTTTAATCCACTGGGTCGCCTTTGAGAGACAATTCAGAGGTTTCTCGCGTGGGGTTGTTAAAACATTTTTCGATGTGCTGGGGGCCTCCGTCATTATGGGCTCGATCGCCTATGTCGGGTTAAATATTTTTGCCCCCCTACTCGATACCACCTCTCTTGTCGGTATTTTCTTGCAAGGTTTCGGCGCGGGACTCGTCGCTATCTTAGCGGGTATTGTGATCCTGTCTCTTCTTAAGAATCGGGAACTCTTCGAGATTTGGCGCGTTGTCCATGGTAAATTCTGGAAGACGAAGGTGATTGCCACTGATCCGGAAATCGTATAAAGTGCCTCTCACAACTCATATGGAGAATATTCGCAATTTTAGCATCATCGCGCACATTGACCACGGCAAATCTACCCTAGCAGATAGGATGCTTGAATTGACCGGCACGATAGAAGAGCGAAGAATGCGCGAACAAGTGCTAGACTCGATGGAGCTTGAGCGTGAGCGTGGCATTACTATCAAAATGCAACCCGTTAGAATGCGCTACCGCGCTTCTAACGGGTCAGGACCGGAATATATTTTGAATTTGATTGATACCCCCGGACATATTGATTTTTCTTACGAAGTGTCGCGCGCGCTTGGTGCAGTGGAGGGCTCAATACTTCTGGTAGATGCTACGCAGGGGGTACAGGCCCAAACATTAACCACTCTCGGTATGGCTCAGTCTGCCCGACTCAAGATTATCCCTGTAATCTCCAAAATAGATTCTCCTCTGGCTCGCATAGAGGAGGTTCGGGATGAGATTATCGGACTTCTAAAGGTTAAGAAGGAAGATATTCTGCTAGTGTCCGGGAAGACCGGCGAAGGTGTTGAGAAACTTCTGGGCGAGATCGTCAGGCGTGTACCAGCGCCTGCTCACGGTCAAGTAGGGAAATTCGCGATCGCCGGCACAGCCTTCCGATCTCTTGTCTTCGATTTCAAATATTCCAACCACCGGGGAGTAATTGTCTTCGTGCGTGTTTTCAATGGGTCTGTGAAGCAGGGTGATAAATTAAAATTCAAGGTGGCAGACAAAGAGTTTCAGTCTCTTGAGGTGGGTATCTTGGCCCCAGAGGAGAAAAAGGTGCCAGAACTTGTAGCCGGTGAAATAGGTTATATTGTCACCGGTATCAAGGAGCCCGGGATAGCCTCTGTGGGTGATACTGTCACCTCTAGCACAGATGTCGGTTCTGCCTTGGCGGGCTATCATAAACCTCACCCTGTAGTTTGGGCTTCCGTTTATCCGGAGAATCAAGATTACTTTACGGCTCTGAAACAAGCTCTCTTTCGCTTGAGATTATCCGACTCCGCTTTCTCTTTCGAAGAAGAATCTTCTGGAGTGTTAGGCCGAGGTTTCCGCGCCGGTTTCCTCGGCATGCTTCATCTTGAGATTATCACCGAAAGGTTGAGGCGCGAATTTAGTCTACCTTTAGTGATAACTTTGCCGAGTATCACCTATAGAATCGTATATAAAGATGGAAGCGAAGGTAATATATATACCCCGTCTTTTTTCCCAGAAGACCATCTCATAAATGCGGTCTGGGAACCGTGGGTGAGAGCCACTGTTATTGTTCCACCAGCATTCATCAGCCGGGTTATCCAGCTTCTGTATGAATTTGAAGCAGAGCTAGGAGAAACAAATGACTTCGGCGAGGCACGGACTTCACTAACCTTTGAAATGCCACTTCGAGAACTTATGAGAGGCTTCTTTGATAAGCTCAAGAGCGTGACGTCTGGTTTCGGTTCCATCTCTTACTCTGTCTCCGGTGAAAGACTGGCAGATGTCACTCGTCTTGACATCTTGATAGCCGATGAGGTGGTACCTGCCTTCGCTAAAATAATCTCCCGCAGGCAAGTAGAGACAGAGTCCGAATCGGATGTGGATAAGCTTGCCGCTGTCCTGCCTAGACAAATGTTCACTCTTAAAATTCAAGCCAAAGCTCTGGGTCGCATATATGCCAGTCGCACTCTAAGTGGCATGAAAAAAGACGTTACCCAACACATGTATGGCGGCGACATTACCCGTAAAATGAAGCTTCGCGAGAAACAGAAGAAAGGTAAGAAGAGAATGAAAGAGCGCGGGAAAGTCAATATCCCTCAAGACGTTTTTCTTAAAATGATCCGCCACGGTTAGTCTCGGTCTTTAGAAGAAGGGCGAGTAGAGAAGAATCATGCTCAAAATGATGAGGATAGAGAGTACCATCCAAACCATTTTAACTTTCTTCCTGTGTCTCCTATCGAATAGCATATGTAATATAATACTAAGATATGAGAGAGTTGCAAAGAAAACAGAGAATCAGGCGCACCATTTACTCCATTCCCTCGATTATTATTTTATCGATTATCGCCTTTTTTCTTGTCAAAGGGGCTCTGGGGGTTATGGGCAAAGAGCGGGAAAGCTCGGGGCGCTCGAAGGATTTGGAAAAGAAAGCGGCTGCTTTAGTTCTCCGGGAACAAGAACTTAGAGAAGGTATCGCTCGTCTAGAGACCGAAGAAGGAATCAAAGGTGAAATAAAGGAGAAGTTCAACGTAACACAGGCAGGCGAATATGTTGCTGTCGTTGTTGATGATCCCGGAGCTGCCAGTTCGACCGATGATCGAGCATTACCGTGGTACAAAAGACTTTGGTCTGCTATAATGCGGAGCAAATGAGGAAAGTAGAGATTTACTCAACTGAGAGCTGCCACTTCTGCCACATGACTAAGGAGTTTTTCGCCGCCCATAATGTCCCTTTCACTGACTACAATGTCGGTACTGATACGGCTAAGAGGCAAGAGATGGTTGAAAAAAGCGGGCAGATGGGTGTGCCGGTTATAGTGATTGATGGCAAAGATATAGTTGTCGGCTTCGACCGCGGTACCTTGGCTAAATTACTCGATATTTCGATCTGATGTGCCCAGAGTCAGACTTGCACTGACCACCCCCCGCTCTT
>MHQD01000029.1 GCA_001822215.1 Candidatus Sungbacteria bacterium RIFCSPHIGHO2_01_FULL_50_25 | reverse complement strand
TGAATTTAATAACGGAATCCAGGTGTTTCCGACAAACATATTTGCGGGAATGCTCGGATTTTCAAAACGCGAATTTTTCGATCTTGAGGAAGAAGCGGCAAAACAGCCGGTGCAGGTGAAATTCTAGCAATAAGAAAGACCCAGCGTGTGCTGGGTTTTTTAGTTGTTTTCCGGCGGAGCCTTTCGTGCGGGCAGCATGCCGTATATTCGTGCGCCCATTGCGAGAAGCGCATCAAGCGTCACGAGAAACTCGTAGTCCTCGTCGGGGTTGCCGATAAACCCGACATAAAACATTGCTTCTGTTCCGTGTTTTGCCTGTTCCCGGACAAGGATTTTTCCCGGAACATGCATTCTCCGAGCGCAGTCCGTGACATCCGGTTCTGCGGTGATGATCCATCACTCGTGGAGAGTGTCTTGTTCCGCTTTGCTCATCTCGCTACCCGAGATTTTGGAGAATGATTCTTACTTTCTCCACCCCGGGCCACGATGAAGCCGTATACGCGGCAAGAAGGAAGTCCTCGTGTTTCTCTTCAGCGTGGACCGTCACATGCGCTCCGTCATGGGTCGGGATTACCGTTGCTCCAGCGAGCTGTCCGAAATTACAAAGTACTTTTTCCTTTGCCTTTGGGGTTGTGTGAAAGGAAATCTGCATGGCTGTTCTCCTTTTTGTTCTTTAGCGAGTATGCCATGACGGCAATATTCCGTCAAATCCGTAGAGCTTCATTTCCCCGCGAGGTTTTATATTTCTGGCAGAACACCGCGGCCGTAAGGCCGCGGATGAATGCGAGCTTTGAGTCCCGACGAAGTCGGGACGGAAGAAATATATAGGCCGCCGGACGTTTTCGCGGCATAGAAGCGCATCGCGAAAACGGACGGAAGGAGTACGGAGTACCACGGCCGGAAGGCCGTGCGGAATCTATATTTTCAAAACAATGTGAGGACAAAATTGCTTGGTTACATTATCTTTCCTTTCGTTGAGCGAGTTTTCCATACTCTTAAAACAATACGAGACAAAACCTGCTTGGTTTTTATCCGCTTCAAGCGGATAAAAAGGTTTTGGCTCGTCCTTAGTGAGTCTTTTCGCTGGAAAAAGACGAACGTGTTTTAAGAGTATGGGAACGAGCGATTAGCACTCTTGACATTTGAGTGCTAAATCTTCTATACTTGATTCATGACAAAGCGAAAAGCGGAAATCCTTGATTTGCGCGCGGAGCGCATACTTGACGCCCTTGTTCGCGAGTATACGAAGACCGCACACCCGATCGGTTCTCTTGAGCTTTTGCGCCGTGCGCACCTCGACGTAAGCCCCGCAACCATCCGGAACGAACTCTTGGAGCTTTGCGAGCGGGGATTTCTCGAACAGCCCCATACGTCCGCGGGCCGCGTTCCGACCGACAAAGGGTATCGGTTTTTCGTTGATCATCTGGGCGAGGAGGGCGACGAGCTAAATCCATCGGAAGTTGCACTTCTTGATCGTATTTTTGGAATTCGCCACGAGGACGAATTCATGCGCGAATTCGGCCGTGCGGTTTCAGAAATTTCCGGCGCGTTTGCCGCGGTCGCACTCCGTGGCAAGGACTTTATATATGAGACCGGATTTTCAGAGGTCGCCGAGGAGCCGGAATTCGAAGATCCGGCGCGGGCCCGCGAATTTGGAGAGCTTGTTGACCACCTGGGCAGCGGAATACGCGATTTTTTTGACAGATTTGCAGGCGACGAAGAGCGGATTTTTATCGGGGAAGAAAATCCTTTGGGTTTTCCATCGTATTCGATGGTTGTTTCCCAATGGCGCCATCCGCGGGGATTTGAAGGGTTTTTCACGCTCGTGGGGCCAAAACGAATGGATTATGCAAAGCATAAGGCGGTCGTAAAGCGCGTTAAAAAGATTCAAAAATAATAATATGGATGACGAAACGGAAAAAAAAGAGGATGGCGCCGAGGATATCGAATTTATTCCCGATGAAGAGGGGATTCCCCAGGAACTTACGGGGAAGATAAAAAAACTCAGAGAAGAATTAAAAAGGTGCGAAGCCGAGCGGAAAGAATACCTTGAAGGATGGCAGAGGGCAAAAGCCGACTTCATCAATTTCAAAAAGGATGAGGGGAAACGGTTCGAGGACATGGCGCGGTTTGTGACCACATCGATCGTAGAGGAGTTTTTACCGGTATTGGACAGTTTTGATCTTGCGCTTCAACATGGCGTTCCAAAAGAGGTCGAGAAAGGGATCATGCTTATCCGGTCGCAATTCGAGGACGTCTTGCGCAAGCGCGGCATTGAGGAGATTCATGTAAAGCCTGGCGATCCGTTCGATCCCGCAAAGCATGAATCGGTCGGCGAGACGAAGTCAGAACATCCGCCGGGAACGATTGCGGATGTTGTTCAGAAGGGATATGTGTTCCGCGAACGCGTCATGCGCCCCGTGCGCGTGCGATTATCTAAAAATAATTAAATACAGATTATATGCCAAAAATATTAGGAATCGATCTTGGCACGACGAATTCGGCGATGGCGGTCATCGAAGGCGGCGAGCCGAAAATTATTGAAAATAAGGAAGGAAACAGGACAACGCCGTCAATGGTGGCGATTTCGAAGTCCGGCGACAGGCTCGTCGGGCTCTTGGCAAAGCGCCAAGCAGTTACAAATCCCCATAATACCCTCTATTCTGTGAAGCGACTTGTCGGACGGAAGTTTTCTGACGCCGAGATAAAGCGCGATAAAACGCTTTTGCCGTATGAATTAAGCGAAGCCGCACACAGCGGGGTTGAAATAAAAATGGGGGATAAGAAATGGCGGCCGGAAGAAATTTCTGCGATGGTCTTGCAGAAATTACGGCACGACGCAGAGGAAAAGCTCGGGCAAAAAATCGACGAGGCGGTAATCACGGTCCCCGCGTACTTTGACGACGCCCAACGGAAAGCCACGCAAGCCGCGGGAGAAATCGCGGGGCTCAAGGTAAAGCGCATTTTAAACGAGCCCACCGCGGCCGCGCTTGCGTACGGATTTAATAAAAAGAAGAATGAGCAGATCGTCGTATACGATTTTGGAGGCGGGACATTCGACCTCTCTGTGCTTGAAGTAACGGCAGATACGATTGAAGTAAAGGCAGTCGGCGGTGACACGCATCTTGGCGGAGACGATTTTGATCAAAAAATCATCAAGTGGATTGCCGACGAATTTAAAAAGGATCAGGGCGTTGATCTTTCAAAGGATACGCTCGCGCTCCAACGCCTCAAGGAGGCCGCAGAAAAAGCGAAGCACGAGCTTTCGACGACGACCGAAACAGAAATTAATCTTCCGTTCATTTCGTCGGACCAATCCGGACCAAAGCACATGGTCATGAGAATGGCTCGGTCAAAGCTCGAAGAGCTTGTCGGCGATATGATCGAAAAATCGATTCAAATTACGAAAGGCGTCGTAAAAGATTCGGGATTCTCGCTTTCTGATATTGACGAGATTATCCTTGTCGGAGGACAGACCCGGATGCCCGCGATCATCAATGCGGTGAAGGACCTTTTCGGCAAAGAGCCGAATCGTTCGATCAATCCCGACGAGGTTGTCGCGATAGGCGCCGCGGTGCAGGCGGGGATTTTGCAGGGCGAGGTAAAAGACGTGCTGTTGCTTGACGTCATTCCGCTTTCCTTTGGGATTGAGACTCTTGGAAGCGTCATGACAAAAATTATCGAGAAAAATACGACGGTGCCGACATCAAAGTCGCAGATTTTTTCGACCGCCGCGGATAATCAAACGTCTGTCGAAATCCACGTGCTTCAAGGCGAGCGGGAAATGGCGGGAGACAATAAGACGCTTGCGCGGTTCATATTGGATGGCATTCCTCCTTCTCCTCGCGGCATGCCGCAAGTCGAGGTGAGCTTTGACATAGATGCAAACGGCGTGTTGTCGGTAAAAGCGAAAGATAAGGCTTCGGGGAAAGAGCAGTCGGTTCGCATCGAGGCATCTGCATCGCTTTCAAAAGAGGAAGTTGAGCGCATGAAAAAAGATGCGGAGCTTCACGCTGAGGAGGATAAAAAGAAGCGTGAGTTTGCAGATGCGCGAAATACGGCAGACGCTCTCGTCTACGCCGCCCAAAAAGCGCTTCGCGAAGCAGGAGATAAAGTTCCTGCAGATATTAAATCGGATGTGGAATCAAAGATAGGAGTTTTGGAAGGAGTAAAGGACGGATCTGATTCTTCTGCGATTAGAAAAGCGTCAGAGGATCTTTCAAGCGCAATGCAAAAAATTGGGCAATCCATGTACGGGAAAGCAGGAGAGGCGCCGGCTGGAGAAGCTGGAGAGGGGGAGAACGTGAAAGAAGCGGAATACGAGGAAAAGAAGGATGACGAAAAAAAATAGGATCCTCGTTAGGATCCTTCTGCTTCTTTGATTTCGCAATAGCCGTCTAATTCGACGATGCCCTCGTTGCCGGGGAATGCCTTTTCGATTGCGTCTGAAATTTCTTGGTCGACAATAAGTACTTTTTTCCCGTCGCGCATGCACCCAAGGAGATAGTGGTATGTGTTGAAGACCTCCTCGATAAGCGCTTCAACATCTTTTCCGGTGATGCGCGATGCCATGAGAAACCTCTCGAGTCCCGTATCGGTAAATGTAAATACAACCCTTAACGTCTTTTGATCTGGCATTGAACCCTCGGCAGGTGTGCTATCAGTATGGTATTCTTGAGTGTATGAAGGAGTCAAACCCGAAGGAGCTTGCACTTACGGTGCTTGCCGCCGGAATTCCCGTGATTACCTTTTGGATGTGGTTCAAAACCATTCCGCTCCTTACCGAAGGGGAATATCGGGATTTTATCCGGTTTATCATTCCCGTGATCGGCCTTGCGGTTTCCGGAGCTCTTTTTACGCTTTTGGGGATTTTTGTAAGGAAAAAAATTCTTGCGTATGCTTCCGCGCTTTTCGGCATCGCATTTCCTTTCTTTTTTTTGACGGCGACTCCGACCGTTCTCGGGTCTTTTGGCGTGTCGCTGATTCTCATCGCCTATGCGGTGTATCGAATGCGCGAGGAGTTTGACTATTCGCTCGGTTTCAGCGTCGCAAAAGTCGCCCGCGCGGGGTTGCCGGTATATTTTTCTGTTGCCTCGATCCTTGTTGCAATGTTTTACCTGTCCGGGCTTAGTGAGGAACGCGCTCTTTCGGCATTTGTTCCAAGATCGCTCATTCAGTTTTTCCTTGATCGGATGTCGGGAGATTCCGGTTTTTTTTCCAATCTGCCTCCGGTTCGCGCGGACACCACGGTTGACGAGCTGATCCGCCAGATGGCGCGCCGCGAGCTCGAGGCGCAGGGGCTTACGCTTTCTTCAATCCCCGAACGGGAGCTTTCGCGCCTCATCGCGCTCCAGCGCGATAACCTATCAACGCAGTTTGATATCGAGCTTACCGGAAAAGAGAAGGTCGGAGAGGCGTTTTATGTTGCGATAACTGAAAAGATTGAAGATTTTTTCGGTTCGTACCGCTATCTCTTGCCCGCGGCAGCCGCGATCGCGTTTTTTCTCGCGTTTAAGGCGTTTACCTGGCCCTTGTATTTTGCCGCGATGCTTCTCGCCTATATTTTGATAAAGATTCTTATTCTTGCTACTATCGTAAAAAAGGAGACGGTTACCATTGAAGTTCAAAAATTAGTGTTTTAAGAAAAATCATGGCAAAAGACTATTACCGCGTTCTCGGAGTTCCGCGGAACGCCTCAAAAGAGGAAATAAAAAAAGCGTACCGAAAGCTTGCGCACCAGTATCATCCGGACAAGGGCGGGGATGAAGCGCGCTTTAAAGAAGTGAACGAGGCATATCAGGTGCTTTCGAACGATCAAAAGCGGTCGCAATACGACCAATTTGGAAGAGTATTCGAGGGAGGCCAGGGTCCCGGGTTTGGACAGGGCGGGTTTGGATTTGAATGGCCGGGAGGAATCAGGTTTGAAGGAGGTGCCGGAGGGAATCAGGAATTTGATTTTTCAGATATTTTTGAGGATTTTTTTGGCGGAGGAGGGGGCACGCGGACGCGCTCACGAGAAAGGCGGGGACGCGATGTAAAGATCGAACTTTCTATCCCGTTTGAAGAATCTATCTTCGGAGGGAAAAACGAGGTGGAGCTTTCAAAGCTTTCCCGATGTGCGCGTTGTGGGGGTTCTGGCGGCGAGCCCGGCGTAAAAATGGAGACATGCAAAGCGTGCGACGGAAAGGGGAATATCCAGAAAACCCAGCGAACGTTTCTGGGTTCTTTCACGCAGGTTGCGGCATGCGCCGAGTGTCAGGGATCAGGAAAGCGGCCAGAGAGGAAATGCCACGAGTGCTATGGGAAAGGCGTTTTGAACGCAGTTGAGCGAATCGAAGTGTTTATTCCAAAAGGGATAAAGGAAGGCGAGATTCTTAAAATTACTGGTAAAGGCGAGGCCTCGGTTTCCGGCGGGATTCCCGGGGATCTCTATATTCAGATCCGCGTAAGGCCGCATGAGCATTTTCGCAGGCAGGAAGATGATGTCGTGATGGAACTCCCGATTAAGCTTTCACAGGCTGTGCTGGGAGATTCTGTTGATGTAGAAACACTGGACGGCGGGATAAAGCTTAAAATACCAGAAGGGACGCAGTCAGGGGATGTTCTCAAGGTTCGCGGGAAAGGCGCGCCGTCATCCTCCGGATATGGGCGCGGCGATTTGCTGATTCAAATAAAAGTTGACATTCCGCGAGGGATTTCGAAAAAGACAAAAGAACTCATCCAGGAACTCAAAAAAGAGGGGCTATAATTTTTCTTAATACTGTTTTTTGTTTGCGTAAAGCGGGGATTTTTCGTTTTTCAGCTTTTCCTTCGCAATTTTTGAATCAAAAATACGCTCCGTCCGCTCACGCCGTAGCGGCGGTTTTTCTTTTTCTTTGTGCGTTTTTCCGATTTAGTTTTCCTGTTTTTCACGATATGAAATTTCCCTTAGTTTATGATGATATCTTTTTGCAAATCTATGCGATTCGTCGCGCACATGCTTGAAAAAATGCATGGTGTGCGGGGGAAGCGAATCAAGACGAATCGGGTCTTTGCGTCCGGGCAGGAATAATTCTTCCTCGCGCTTCGCGAGCCCGATAAGGAGTATCCCTATGACTTTTCGCATCTGGAGCGCTTGGAGAGCCGCATTCACTTGCGGCTTTCCGCCGTCGATAAGCAAAAGATCGGGCGCCCCCCATTCCGGATGATTAAACCGGCGCATGATGACCTCCCGGTGCATATCAACATCGCTTATCTGATGCACCGTCTTAATTTTAAACTTTCGGTAGTCGCTTTTCGAG
>MHQD01000028.1:8878-10041 GCA_001822215.1 Candidatus Sungbacteria bacterium RIFCSPHIGHO2_01_FULL_50_25 | reverse complement strand
ATCGCAACGGAAGACCGCGACAGGATTTTCCGGAAATTCTATCGCGCGCAAAACGCGCTCCTGGCGCAGCCCGACGGCACGGGAATCGGCCTCTACATCACGAAAAAAATCATCGAAAAGCACGGCGGCTCCGCGAGTTTCGTCTCTGAACTCAACAAAGGAACGAAATTTCTGATCACGCTTCCGGTCAACTCAAAATGACATTCAAGAACGTGCCTCCGATCACCTATTCGTATACGCCTCCGCTTCCTCGAACCTAAGAGAAAGAAGTTTTGAAGCGCCGTCGTCTCCCATGGTAATTCCATAGAGAACGTCCGCGCACTTCATGGTTTCGCGATTATGCGTCACCAGAATGAGCTGGGTTTTTTTCGCGAGCTCTTTTAAAATCACCGAGTAGCGCTGGGAATTTGCTTCGTCGAGCGCGGCGTCGGTCTCGTCCAAAATAAGAAACGGCGGCGGATTCACCGCGGTAATCGCAAACAAAAGCGCGATTGACGTGAGCGCGCGCTCGCCTCCTGAAAGCATCGAAAGCCCTTTGATGCGCTTTCGTGGCATATCGACGACCATTTCAATTCCTTCGTAATACGCGCCCTCGGAAAGTTCCGGCTCTTCCCCTATTTCGTCAAAATCCTTTTCCGCCTCCTCAGGCGCCATGCCGCGGATCGGAATTTTCGTAATCGACAAAGACGCGCGGCCACCGCCGAAAATAATGCGGAAATAGTTATGGAATTCCTCCTTTATTTTCGAAAATCCTTCTTTAAAATCCTTTTCGATATGCTCCTCGAGCTCTTCGATGAGCGTTTGTAGCGATTCATGGGCGCTTTTAAGATCATTGAGCTCTTTTTCAAGAAATACATAGCGCGCGTGTGTATCCTCGAATTCCTTGAGAACAGTCGGATCTATGCCCCCGATCTCTTCAAGCCGCGCTCGAAAGCGCTCAATTTTTTTCTTGAGATCTTCAACAGTGATTGATTCGTACCCGTCAGCTGATACGCCCGCAAGATCCGACTCGGCCATGTTCGACTCCCGAAGCCCTTCGCGAAACGCCGCCTCCCGGATCCGAATCTTTTCCTCGGAAAATTTTACCCGTTCGAGTAAAACCAAAATATCTCGCTCTTCATCCTGATGCGTGCGGAGATTCTTATCAAGCTCGCGCAATTTTA
>MHQD01000028.1:0-8863 GCA_001822215.1 Candidatus Sungbacteria bacterium RIFCSPHIGHO2_01_FULL_50_25 | reverse complement strand
ATTTTAATTGAAGCGCTTTTGATTCATGCGCCTCTTTTTCGCGGCTCTTCTCGATTTTTTCCATATCCGCGCCGATGCCGGAAAGTTCGCCTCGTAGCGTTTCAATCGTCCCTTCGAGCTCTGCAATAAGCGGGTTCTCATCGCCCTCCGGCTTTTCCTCGGAAACGCCTTCTCGGATTTCGCCAAGAAGCTTTTCAAGATCCCCCAAAAGAAGGGTGACGCGGGAGCGGATCTGCTGGATGTCGTCTCCGAGAAGGGCTGACTTCGCGGCGTTCACGAACGAACGCACTTTTTCCTCAACGAGCGGCATATTCACTGCGCGGATTTTCGGCGCGCGCGCGCGCTCCCGTTCTACTTCAAGCTTCCCCTCAAGGCGCCCGAGCTCGCGTTCAAGCTCCCTCCTCCGTTTCTCGAGGGCTGCGCGCTCGGTATCCTCGGTGCTCGCAAGCGCCGCGTGAAGATTTTTCTCTTCCTGCTCAATTTCCCCTTCAAGCGCGCGAATCGCACTCTGAAGACGCCCAAGTCGCTCACGAAGAGGCGCCGACTCTTTCATAATTTCATTCCGTCCGCTCTCGATCTCGGCGCGCTCCCGAACAAAATACACTTTCTGGAATTCTTTCAGTTCCTTTTCCACCTCTTCCCGCTTTTGGGCTTTTTCCGCCTGCAGTTTCAAAAATTTGAGATGCGGCGCAATCTCGCGCAAAAGCGCATCAACCTGAGACATATTCTGGTCGGTATGTTCAAGCTTGCGCAGAGACTCGTTTTTCTTGAGCTGGTATACGCGAAGCCCCAAGGCCTCTTCGAGCATGGCTTTCCGCTCCCGCGGGTTTGAGAGCAAAATCCGATCCACCTCGCCTTGCCCAACGATATTATGCTTTGTCTCTCCGAGGCCGATGCGCGCCATAAACTCGACCACGTCTTTCAAGCGAACCTGCGAATGATTGATAAAATATTCGTTGAGGCCGTCCCGGAAAATCTTTCGCTCGACGACAACTTCCTTGAATTCAATTGGCATCGAGCCGTCGGTATTGTCAAAATGAAGCGCGACTGACGCTTTTCCCATCCGCGGGATGTGGCGGCCGCCTGTCGGTACGGCGGGCGAGCCGTTCCAAATCAAATCCTCGCCTTTTTTCCCACGCAACGATTTCATGGACTGCTCACCCATGACCCACTGAACCGCCTCTTTGATATTCGATTTTCCGGATCCGTTCGGACCGACGACCGCGCTTATATTCGGCGGAAATTCCAAAACAGTACTCCTAGCAAATGATTTAAATCCGCTTAGTTCTAACTGTTTTAGATACATACAACAAAAATTCCAAATCCTAAGCACCAAATCACAAACAATCTCGAAATTCTAATGACATAAATTCGAAACGTGTTTTGGTATTTGAAATTTTGATCATTGATATGTGTTTGGAATTTGAGATTTGTGTTTTGGAATTTTTGCTAGAGCCATCCTTTTTCGTGAAGTCCGGCGCGGGCTGCCGCTTCCTGCGCTATTTGCTTTGAGGGCCCTTCGCCTTTTGCAATAAGCTCATTCCCAAGATATACGCCGACAACAAAATGCTTATCATGGTCAGGACCCCATTCATCGAGAACCTCATACGTTGGCGTAACCCCGACGCGATCTTGCGCCTCTTCCTGGAAAAGCGACTTTGGATCTTTATAGAGCTTATTTGTTAGCACATTCTCCAACTGCGGCATGAGCACCCGAAGGATAAATTCTCTCGCGGCTTCATACCCCTTATCAAGATAGATTGCGCCTACAAGCGCCTCGAACGTATTCGCAAGAATGAATTGACGCGCCCGGCCGACGTCTTTTGCTTCCCCCCGCGAGAGCAAAAGAAATTCATTGAGTCCGAGGAACACCGCGACGTCAGAAAGCATTTTTGAATTGACCAGAGCCGCGCGAAAACTCGTAAGCTCGCCTTCGGGCTTATCCGGGAACCTTTCGTACAAGTCCTGGGTGACGACAAGCTCCAAAACCGCGTCTCCGAGAAATTCGAGACGCTCATTTTGGCCGAGGCGCGAATTCGGATTTTCGTTTAAATACGAACGGTGCGTGAGCGCCTGCTGGAGATAGTCCTTATTTTCAAACGTTACGCCAAGCACCTCCTCCAAACGCGAAAGATTATTCATGCTTCTTTCGGAATCAGGAATCACGAATCAGGAATCAGGGCGCACCCGTAATTCATGATTCATAATCCACGATTCACATTATGTTATTCCTTTTCTTTTTGTTTTTTTTCTTCTTCTGTCTCTTCCTCTGCCCGTTTTTTGGCGAGTTCCTCGCGCGTCGGATACTCTTTTCCCGGCTCCCCGATCTCGCGATATACGGTTCCCAAAACCCCGTTCACGAATTTCCCCGACGATTCCCCGCCGAACGATTTTGCAAGCTCGATCGCCTCATTGATCGCAACCTTCGGAGGAACCTCGTCTCTTTTCCCGAAGAGAAGCTCATAGAGCCCGAGCCGCAGGACCGCGCGGTCAACCGCCGTAATTTGGTTAATCGGCCACTCCGGGGCGGCTTTCTCTATGATTTCATCGATCTTCGCGATGTTTTTCGTCGTTCCTTCGACTAGCCGGTCAATAAACGCATATTCTTCCTCTATGCCGGGGCCGTACTCCTCTTTATTGCGCGCAACAACATCCTTCAGGACTTTTGCATCCTTATTATCAAAATCCCATTCGAATAGGGACTGCATTGCGATGGAACGAGCGAGGTGGCGTGAAGCCATTTAACTAATTTTCAATTTCCAATGTTCAATTTTCAATCAGATCAGAATTCTTTATTTTTCGATTGAAAATTGGGCCATTGAAAATTCATTGAAAATTGATAATTGAAAATTATTTTTTCTCTTCTTTTGCGGCGAGCTCTTTCTCCTTCTTTTTCCGTTCTTTTTTATCGAGTTTTGCGAGAACGTCAACTACCTGCCTTGAACCATACCATCCGCAATTTTTGCAGATAATATGGGGCCGCGCGGGCTTTCCGCAGTGGCCGCAGACGCCAAGGCGCCCTGGCGTAAGGGCGTGGTGGGAACGGATGCGATTGCGCTTCCCCTTCGTATGCCTCATTCGGACAACCATGGTGATGATGATATCAAATAAATTGCGACTTGGCAACACAAAATAAACTCAGAAGCGAAATGACGCCCGATGCGCCGCCGACCGCCCGATTGATCTTAGAATTTTACGGTGGAGCTCTGTTCCGTACCCTTTATGGAGGTCGAATCGATATTCAGGATACTTCCTATGGAGCCGCACCATAATCCGGTCGCGCGTGACTTTTGCGATGATTGACGCAGCCGCGATAAGAGGAATTTTCTCATCGCCTTTTATAATTGTCTCCTGTAAAATCGAATCCGGCAGGTACAGTCCGCCGTCAAGCAATGCATAGATTCCCCCGCGGCCGCGCGAAAGCTTCCAATGCGCTCGGCGCGCCGCGAGATTTGCCGCGCGCGAAATATTCATCCGATCAATTACCGCGGGCCACACGCGCGCGACCGCGTATTCAATCTCCGGGCGCGAGGTGAGTACGGAAAACCATTCCTCCCGTTTTTTTGCAGAGAGTTTTTTGGAATCCCGAATCCCAGCAAAAATATGCGTTGTTTTCTTCGAACTCCGGATTTTTACCCCGGCGACAACAACGGGGCCTGCCAAGGGGCCCCGCCCCGCTTCATCTATTCCGATAATCTCCATAAAATTTGCCTTAACAAACCAACTCGCTATACTTACCATGTAAGAAACAATCACGTTGTGTACAAAACGGACCAAAATGTCTTCACCAAGCGGGCAAGTATTCGAGCGGCCTCTGAGGCCGAGCGGGCATGGTGCCCCTCTTTTCAACAGAAAAGATGGGGCGAGCGAGGCCGAAGGGCAGCGCAAACCCGCGCTGGGGGTTTGCGCGTAGCGAGAAGATTTGCCCGCTTGGTACAAACAACGCTCGGAAACCCTACACTATAACACAATGAAATTTACCCATCTCCACGTTCATAGCCATTATAGCCTTCTCGACGGCCTTGCGAAAATTGATGATCTCATACGAGAAGCGGCGCGCCTTGAAATGGATTCTCTCGCGCTCACCGACCACGGGAATCTCTATGGCGCCATCGAATTTTATAAAAAGGCGAAGGCGCGCGGAATCAACCCCATCCTCGGGGTTGAAATGTATATTGCCTACGAAGGGATGCGGGACAAGCGCCCGGGGATAGACTCAAAACGATACCACCTCACTCTTCTTGCGACGAATTACGACGGATACAAGAATCTCATAAAAATCGTATCGGCGGGGCACCTCGAAGGATTCTATTATAAGCCGCGGGTAGACAAAGACTTTTTGCGCGCGCACGCGAAAGGGCTTATCGCGCTTTCGGGATGCCTCGGAGGAGAAATTCCCCGTGCGATCCAGGCGCGCGAGCGCGAGCGAGCGCTCCGCATAACCGAAGAATACCGGGATATTTTTGGAAAGGAGAATTTTTATCTCGAACTTGCGCCGCACTTCGAGATTCCGGCGCAAAAAGCGGTCAATGAAGCGCTCATCGGCATTTCGCAAAAAACAGGAGTAAAAATCGTTGCGGCAAACGACGTCCACTACGTGAAGCCGGATGACTCGGAAGCACAGGACATCATGGTTTCAATCCAAACAGGTTCCGCGATAGACGACGAAGACCGCCTCACGATGCGCCAATCAAACCTCTCCATGCGCTCCGCGCAGGAAATGGCGACTCTTTTCCCGGCGCACCCGGAAGCAATCGCGCATACGCAGGAAATCGCGTCGCGCGTCGCGATAGATATTCCCCTTGGCTCATGGACATTCCCAAAACTCGATCTCCCCCGGGGCGCGAGCTACGAGAGCGAACTTCGGCGGATCGCGTATGAGGGCGTCGAGAAGCGAAGAGTCACAAAAGACGCGGAAACAATAACGCGCCTCGAATACGAACTCGGGACAATCACGACAAAAGGATTTGCGCCGTATTTTTTGGTTGTCGCAGACCTTCTTGACCATGCTCACAAAAACGGCATTCTCACAAACATCCGTGGTTCTGTTGCGGGATCTCTCGTGACGTATCTCATCGGCATCACGAATATCGACCCACGCGAATACCGGCTTCCCTTTGAGCGCTTCTTAAACCCGGAGCGGCCCTCGCCGCCTGATATCGACATGGACTTTGCGGATAACCGGCGCGACGAGATGATCGAATACGTAAAACAAAAGTACGGCGAGGATAAAGTCGCGCAGATCGGCACGTTCGGAACCATGATGGCGCGCGCGGTCGTCCGCGACGTCGCCCGCGCCCTGAAACACCCCTATATGCTGGGAGACCGCATTGCAAAACTCATTCCATTGGGCATGCAGGGATTCCCCATGACCATAGACCAGGCGCTCGAGCTTGCGCCGGAGCTCAAAGAAATGTATGCATCAGAACCTGAAGTCAAGGACGTAATCGACAAAGCAAAACGCCTCGAGGGATGCGTTCGCCATATCTCGGTCCACGCCGCAGGCGTTGTCATTGCGCCATCTCCGCTTATCGAGTACGTGCCGCTCCAATTTGACCCCAAAGGAGGAAAAATAATAACGCAATACGATATGCACGCGGTGGAAGACGCGGGGCTTCTCAAATTCGACTTTCTCGGAATCAGAAATCTCTCGATCCTCGGGAACGCGGTTCGCCTCGTAAAAGAGCACCGGGGAACGGACGTTGATATCGAAACAATACCGCTCGACGACAAAAAGACATTCGAGCTTTTGGCGCGGGGAGAAACCATGGGGCTTTTCCAGCTCGGCGGCTCGGGCATGACAAAATATTTAAAGGATTTGAAGCCAACCTCAATACACGATATTAACGCGATGGTTGCGCTCTATCGGCCGGGCCCTCTTGAATCAATACCGAAATACATCGAGCGCAAGCATAACCCCAAGCTTGTACATTACCTCGACCCGCGAATGGAAGATATTCTTGATCAGTCAAATGGAGTCATAACCTATCAAGACGATGTTCTTTTGATTGCGATAAAGCTTGCGGGATTCTCATGGCTCGAAGCGGACAAACTTCGAAAAGCCATGGGGAAAAAGATCCCCGCGGAAATGCAGGCGCAAAAGGAAAAACTCATCAAGGGGTTTATAGAAAACGACGTTCCGGCGTCGAAAGCGCATGAACTCTGGAAGCTTATCGAGCCGTTTGCGGCCTACGGCTTCAATAAGGCGCATGCCGCAAGCTACGGCCGCGTGGCGTACCAAACCGCGTATATGAAAGCGAATTTCCCGGGGGAATACATGACCGCGGTCCTTACGGCTGATTCGGGAGATACTGAAAAAATCGCTGAAATCATCGATGAAACAAAACGCATGGGAATCCCGGTGCTCCCGCCGGACGTGAACGAATCCCATGCGCAATTTACGCTCATCAAGGGATCTGATGGCGCCCCGGATACGATTCGATTCGGACTTGAATCGGTGAAAAACGTCGGAACAAACATTGTCCGGGCGATTACCGATGCGCGCGCCGAAAACGGAAAATTCGCGACAATCACCGATTTTGCCGAACGGGTTCAGCACAAGGACTTCAACAAAAAATCAGTCGAATCGCTCGCGAAGTGCGGAGCACTCGACTCCTTGGACGAACGGAATGAAATTCTTGCGAACCTCGATACGATTCTCGAATATAACCGCGAATCGCAAAAAAACATGCACGGCGGCCAGACATCGCTTTTTGCGTCAACACCGGGAGCCGCAGCGGTATCGCTCCACTTGAAAAAGACAGACCCTGCGACGAAAAAAGAGCGGCTCCAATGGGAAAAAGAGCTTCTGGGGCTTTACGTCACCGAGCACCCGCTCGCGGAATACGCGGATCGGCTCAAGCAAAATTTTGCACTCCCGATACGCGATCTCAACTCATCCATGCGCGATAGAATGATTACGGTCGCGGGACTCGTCAACGGCATCCAAAGAATCACCACGAAAAAAGGAGAACCGATGCTTTTTGTCACGCTCGAAGATCTGACGACGCGGACAGAAATCCTCGTATTTCCGAAAGTCCTCACTAAAAACCCTTCTGTCTGGCAAGAGGAAAAAATCCTTATGGTGCGCGGCCGGCTCTCCGACAGGGATGGATCAATTAAAATTCTCTGTGAGGAAGCAATGGAGATTGCCTAAATCCCTTGTTTTTCTTCACATTCTTCGTATACTAAACAAAAGGCCGAGCTCGTGCGCTCGGCAACGAACTCGCGCTTGGTTATATGACGTCGCAAACCAACGAAATACCAATGAGTGAAAAAATCCGCCATTCGCTTGCGCATATCCTGGCGATGGCGGTTTTGAAAAAATTCCCAAAGGCAAAACTCGGCATTGGCCCGGTTATCGAGCACGGTTTTTATTATGACTTCAAGCTCCCGAGCCCCATTGCCGACAAAGATTTTCCCGAGCTTGAAGAAACAATGCGCGCGAGTATCCGCGGGAACCTTGATTTTGTTGGTGAAACTGTATCCCCGGCTCGCGCAAAAAAACTTTTTGCAGGCCAGCAGTTCAAACTCGATCTTATCAAAGACTTTATAAAAGAAAAAAAAGATCTGACTGTGTACCGGACCGGGGACGGCTTTACAGATCTTTGCCGCGGAGGGCACGTGAAAAACACTGCAGAAATTCCACCAGATGCCTTCAAGCTTGTATCTGTTGCCGGCGCCTACTGGAAGGGCAACGAAAAAAATCCTATGCTCACGCGGATATATGCCGTTGCATTCGAGTCAAAAAAAGAGCTGGAGGAATATCTTACGCTTCTCGAGGAAGCAAAAAAACGCGACCACAAGCGCCTCGGCCAGGAACTCGATCTGTTTACGTTTTCCGACCTCGTCGGTCCCGGACTTCCGTTATGGACCCCGAAGGGAACGATTCTCCGAAACATCTTGGATGATTTTGTCTGGAAATTGAGAAAAGCGCGCGGGTATCAGCAAGTTGATATTCCCCATATCACGAAAAAAGACCTCTACGAGCGGAGCGGGCATTGGGAAAAATTCAAAAACGAACTTTTCAAAATAGAAACCCGGGAAGGGCACATACTCGCGATGAAGCCAATGAATTGCCCGCACCACACGCAAATTTTCGCGCGCCGCCTCTGGAGCTATCGCGATATGCCCCAGCGCTATGCCTCGACCACCAAAGTGTATCGCGATGAGCAGACGGGCGAGCTCGCGGGTCTCTCGCGGGTGCGCGCAATCACGCAGGACGATGCGCATGTCTTCTGCCGCCAGAGCCAGGCAAAAGAAGAAATCTTAAAGATATGGGATATAGTACACGAATTTTACGGCAAAGCGGGGTTTTCGCTCCGCACGCGTCTTTCTTTGTCCGATCCAAAAAATCTGAAAGCATATTTGGGTTCCCGTGAGGTGTGGAATGAAACGGAAGAAATGCTCCGCACAATTCTGAAAGAGAAAAACTCCGATGCGTTCGAGGCGCCTGGGGAAGCCGCGTTTTACGGCCCGAAAATCGATTTTCTTGCATCCGACTCACTTGGCCGCGAGTGGCAGGTCGCAACAATCCAGCTTGATATGAACCTTCCGGAACGGTTCGACCTCACTTGTGTAAATGAAAAAGGAGAATGTGAACGCGTTGTCATGATACACGCCGCGATCATGGGCTCGATCGAGCGCTACCTCGCGATTTTAATTGAGCACTTTGCCGGCGCATTTCCCTTTTGGCTTGCACCAACGCAAATTTTAATCGCAACCGTAAACGACTCGGTGGCGTCGTACGCCGCGGAAATAAAAAAACGCCTTGAGGCGGCATGCGTGCGCGTCGAGCTTGACAGCCGAAACGAAACCATCGGGAAAAAAATCCGAGAGGCGGAATTGCAAAAAATCCCTTATA
>MHQD01000027.1 GCA_001822215.1 Candidatus Sungbacteria bacterium RIFCSPHIGHO2_01_FULL_50_25 | reverse complement strand
TTTTCGCTTCGGAGTCTGAAAAAAAGCATACTCGAGTATAATCCGTTTTCAAACCTCTATCTTGTCGCGGGCGTCGTATTCGGGATTTTTCTTACGTTCCTCGTGGTCTACGTACCGTTTTTTCAGCGTATTTTTTACACCGTGTCCCTGCCGCTTCCGTGGTTTTTGAGCGTATTCGCCGTAGGCGTATTCAATATCCTCGCGGTTGAATTGGGCAAGTTTTTGTATCGCCGTCGCGAGTTGTAGCTCGCCCGGAAACCTCATACAATAAAAGGCAATGAAAATTGTCGCTGATTTCCACATCCATTCTCCGTATTCGCGCGCCGTGTCAAAAGAGATGACGCTTGAAAACCTTGATTCGTGGGCCGGGATCAAGGGAATTACCGTCATGGGAACCGGGGATTTTACGCATCCTAAATGGATGCAAGAGATCAAGGCAAAACTCGAGCCGGCGGAAGAGGGTCTTTTTGCCCTCAGGGGTCATCCGGCGTCAAAAACGCGTTTTATCCTTACCGTTGAGATTTCAAGCATCTACTCGAAAGGAGGCAAGGTGCGGCGGATTCATAATCTTTTTTTCTTTCCTTCAATCGAATCCGTTGAAAAATTCAATGCCGTACTCGGATGGCAGGGGAATTTAAAGTCAGACGGCCGCCCCATCGTGGGAGTCGGCGCGAAAGAACTTGCAAAAATTGCGTTTGACGCCGATCCTCGCGCGGTTGTCATCCCCGCGCATGCATGGACACCGTGGTTTTCTGTGTTCGGCTCCATGTCAGGATTCAATTCCCTCGAAGAATGCTTTGACGAATACGCGAGTCACATTTTCGCGATCGAGACCGGACTTTCGTCTGATCCCGCGATGAACTGGCGGCTCTCCGCGCTTGACCGCATCTCGTTTATTTCGAATTCCGACAGCCATTCTTTGCAGCGGATCGGCCGCGAGGCGAACGTGTTTGATCTTTCTTCGCTTTCATATGATATGCTCGCGGGGGCAATCAAGAGAAAAGATCCGAAAGAATTTCTTTTTACCGTTGAGTTTTTCCCCGAGGAGGGGAAATACCACTACGACGGCCATCGGGCCTGCGGCGTGCGGTTCGGCCCCGAGGAAACGAAAAAAGTGAAAAAAATGTGCCCGAAGTGCGGGAAGCCGCTCACCGTAGGCGTAATGTACCGCGTTGACGAGCTCGCAGACCGGCCGGCGGGGATAACACCGGACGGAAGAATTCCATTTAAAAGCCTTGTGCCGCTGGATGAGATTATCGCAGAGAGTCTTGATCTGGGAACATCGTCAAAACGTGTGAAAGCAGAGTATAAAAAGAGCGTGGAGTCTTTCGGCAGCGAATTTTCCGTATTGATGGATACCTCTGATTCAGATTTGAAGAATGCGCTCTTGCCGGAAATAGCGGAGGGGATTCGCCGCGTGCGAGCGGGGGAGCTCCATATCGAGCCGGGATATGACGGCGAATACGGCGTCGTAAAAATTTTTAACAATAATGAGCGGAAAATGATCACCGCGCAGACCGCGCTTTTTTAATCAATTTCTATCTATGCATTTTTTTAAGAAGTTATTCAACCTGAATCAGGTCATTTCCGTCTTCATTGTTTCCGAATTCATTCTTGTCACCTCATTCGGATTTCTTGTTCCTATTTATTCTTTATTTATCATCAATGATATTCGTGGCGGTTCCATCGAGACGGTCGGATTTTCACTCGCGATCTATTGGATTGTAAAGTCCGTTCTTCAGCTTCCCGTCGGTAAGTGGCTCGATCGGAATAAAGGGGAGATTGATGATTTTTGGTCGCTCGTATTGGGAAATACCGCAGGCGCCCTTTCGACAATCGCGTTTTTCTTTTTCGGAAGAGAGATTTGGCATCTCTATACATACGAGGTTGTTCTTGGGATTGCGGATGCGTTTACGGTCCCCCCCATCTACGCCATTTTTTCTCGGCATCTCGATAAAGATCATGAGGGATTCGAGTGGTCGGTCCGTTCAAGCGTATCATTCGGCGCGGGATCCGCCGTTGGTGGAGCGCTCGGCGGAATTATCGCAGGCATGTACGGGTTTCGTTCTGTATTCCTTTTTGCAGGCCTCGGGGCGCTTGCGGCAAGTATTGTTCTTTTGTTGGTGCGGCCCTATATCCGTCCCAAGCGCGCGGGCGGAGATGGAATACTGATTGAGATGAAGCGGCTATAGACCTTATGACAAATCGGGAGATTGCGAATATTCTCCGCGAAATGGCCGCTCTCTATGAGATGGAGAGTGTTTTGTTCAAGCCGCGCGCGTATGAAAACGCCGCGGCGTCTGTTGAATCGTTCGGAGAAGAGCTTTCGGATATATATAAAAAAGAAGGTGCGCGCGCGCTCGAAAATGTTCCCGGGGTAGGAAAGGGCATTGCGGCTCATATCCAGGCGATCCTTGAAAAAAAGGATTTTTCTGAGCACGTGAAGCTCAAAAACAAGTATCCGGTTGATGTAATCGGGCTTACGGCTATTGAGGGCGTGGGACCAAAGATGGTGAAGGTCCTGTGGCAGAAATTAAAGATTCGCACGGTCGGTGATCTCGAGCGCGCCGCGCGTCGAAGAAAGATTCGCGGACTTGAGCACTTCGGAGAAAAAACAGAAAAAAAAATTCTAAAGGGGATTTCATTTTTACGAAGCTCCGGCGGGAGGAAAGTATTAGGTGTTGCTCTCTCCGATGTTTTTTCGCTTCGGCGCATGATTGAGGCGTTTTCCGAAGTAAAAAAGATTGAAATTACAGGCTCTATTCGCCGTAAAAAAGAAACGATTGGAGATATTGATATACTCGTTGTTTCTTCGAAAGCCGCGCGCGTCACGGAGCGCTTCATTCGTCTCCCGTGGATCGATCACGTCTACGGGACCGGCCCCACAAAAACAAACGTGCGGCTCAAAAACGGACTTGATGCAGATCTTCGGATCGTTCCCGAGAAATCATTCGGCGCCGCGCTCAATTATTTCACCGGCTCAAAAGAGCATAATGTCGCGCTACGCGAAATCGCAATAAAAAAAGGATTAAAATTGAACGAGTACGGACTCTATCGAGGGAAGAGGATGATAGCGGGAAAAACCGAAGAAGAAGTGTATAGAGCACTCGGTCTTCGGTATATTGCGCCGGAGTTGCGCGAGATGCGGGGAGAGATCGAGGCGTCCCGGAAAAATGCGCTTCCGGATCTTATCGAGTACGGCGATCTCAAAGGCGATCTCCAGGTGCAGACCGACTGGACAGACGGCGAGGATTCAATCGAGGCAATGGCGCACGCGGCTATTGAAGTCGGACTTCGATATATTGCGATTACGGATCACACGAAGTCACTCGCGATGACTGGCGGCGCGGACGAGAAAAAGATTCTCCGCCAAATTGATGAAATTATAAAGCTCAGTAAGAAATTTCTGAAGTCGGACTTCCGCATATTAACCGGCGCTGAAGTAAACATCATGAAGGACGGCTCATTGGATATTTCCGACGACGTTTTGGCGCGTCTCGATGTTGTGGGTGCGGCGGTTCATTCGCATTTTGGCCTTTCCCGCGCGGAAGAAACAAAACGGGTCATCCGCGCGATGGAAAACAAAAACGTTGATATTATTTTTCATCTCACGGGCCGGCTTATCAACAAGCGCGAGCCGATTCAAATTGATTTTGAAGAAATTCTAAAGGCGGCAAAGCGAACCGGAACGATATTGGAAATAAACGCATTTCCCGAGCGCGCGGACATCAAAGACCAATATATCCGGGAGTGTGTTCGCGAAGGGGTAAAAATGTCCATTGATTCGGACGCGCACGCACGCGAGCATTTTAAACTCCTTGAATACGGCATTGCACAAGCGCGGCGTGGGTGGGCAACGAGAGCCGATATTATTAATGCGTGGCCCGTTGAAAAAATGCTTAACTTTTTAAAATAGGCGCACTCTGGGTGCGCTACATTACGTACATGAAGTAACGAGTCCAATATGCTTTTCCGACATTTGTAGAGCACGCGAGGAAATCTGCTTTTGAAAACATGCGAGACCGAGCGGCCATGGTGTCCCGATCCGCCCGACGGCGGAGAGGGACGAGCGAGGTCGAGCTCTGATGAGCTCCGACACGGTGGATCGGAGCGAAGTTTTTCAAAAGCTGTTTCCGAGCAAATCGTGTTGGAAAAGTATATTGGCGAGTAAGCATGTCGGTTGAACGCGCCGCAGGAATTATAATTTATCGTGATACTCCGGAAGGGAGAAAGTATTTGCTTTTGCGCGCATCGCGCGACGAATCAACGCTTGCGCCGGGGAAACGCGTGAAGGAATTCTGGGATTTTCCAAAAGGCCGGCTTGAGAAAGGCGAGACGGGACTCGAGGCCGCAGGGCGCGAGGCAGAAGAGGAAGCCGGATTAGACGATATCGAAATCATTCAAGGGTTTAAGCAAACGGTTCAATATTTTACGTTCAGAACCGGAAAACCTGTTCCGAAATACGTTGCGATGTTTCTCGGGCGCGTAGCGTCCAAAGCTGTCACGCTTTCTTGGGAGCATGACGAGTATTTATGGTTGGGCTATGAAGATGCGAAGAAGCGTATAACAATTTCTAAAATGAAGGACGCGCTCCAAGCCGCAGAAGATTTTCTTCAAAAAAATAGGCCGAAAGGCCGTGTTTGGTAAATACAAATTTTGTTTCTTTCTGCGAGCTTAATATGTTTTTGAGACAATCATTTCTCGTTTTGTGCTCCCGCGAGCCACTATGTTCTTCCGCGAAATGTGGAGGCGGAGGTACAAATTCACGAAGTTTCGCGAGGAAGGAAACCGGCTCTGCCGGAGGTCTCCTCGAGCGAAACGAGGAGAATTTGTCTCCGCCGGAACTCTTGAGCGGAGAGTATAGTGGCGAGTTACCGTTTTGCTTCCTCCACAATTTTTACAAATACATTCGGATATGATTCTGCAATTTCTGCAAGGATTTTTCTGTCAAGCTCAATATGCTTTTTATGGAGCATGCCCATGAGCCGCGCATAATTTATGCCATTTTCTTTTGCCGCGGCGCCGATTTTTGTCTGCCAGAGTCTTCGGGTGTCACGTTTCAGCAGTTTTCGCGAGACATAGGTATTGGTCCATGCATGCAAAAGCGCTTCGCGCGCGAGGCGCTCCTTTGATTTTCTGCCCCACTTGAATCCTTTCGCGTATTTGAGGAGTTTCTCTCGTTTTTTGTGAGCGGCGACGCCCCGCTTAATTCGAGTCATACGTATGCGATTTAAGAATTTTGGTATACCCTCATTTTCCGTTCGACGCCGGCTGAAAATGAAGAAAACGCCTTTTTCCGCTTCTGCGCTTTTTTCGATTCCTTTGCGTTAAAATGATTTTGTCCGGCCTGCCGGTAGAGCATTTTCCCGGTTTTCGTTATTTTTATTCGTTTTGTGAACGCCTTTCTCATAATTTTTACTCTTTTACGACTACAGCGCTTATTCCTTGCGGAAATCTTTTCGGGGGTGATTCAACCCTGTGAGCGACAGGAATGTATTCGAGAAATTCCTTGAATTTTTCCATTGCGAGGGGTCCGTGCGCTTTTTCTCTCCCGCGAAGGCGCATCGAAATTCTTACTTTGTCGCCTCGCTCAAGAAATTCTTTCGCTTTCTCCGCGGTGCGCGTAAGGTCTCCCTTTCCGGTGGTGAATCCTATCCGCAGTTCTTTGAGTTCCGATTCCTTCTTCTTGCCCTTCCCCCGCTCGCGCTCCCCCTTTTCCCGTTCGTATTTGAACTTCCCGAACTCCATGATTTTGCAGACCGGGGGATTTGCGGTGGGTGAAATTTCAATCAAGTCGAGCCCGCGTTCCCGTGCGGTTTTGAGGGCTTCCGCGGTTTCGATAACGCCGAGGTTCTCGCCGTTTTCATCTACGACCCGAATCGGAGTAATCTTGATGTATTCGTTTATGCGGTATCTCTTGTAGATGATTGATATATTAACCTATAAATCTTTTTTTATGCTCAATTGGATGGCGTTGCGCGTGCACCGCGAAGCTCGCTAAGTGAGCGAAGCGGTGAAGTTGGTTAACCCTGAGCTTGTCGAAGGGTGGAGGCGGGGAGAGTTGAACTCCCGTCCGAATTCTGTCCCGCAAAAAACGCTTACGTGCGTATTCCGACCGAAGTCAGAAAATGTGTTCGATTGCGTCGCATACCGTATCGAACAGTCGGGCATGCCAAGCGCGATAGTA
>MHQD01000026.1 GCA_001822215.1 Candidatus Sungbacteria bacterium RIFCSPHIGHO2_01_FULL_50_25 | reverse complement strand
TGCAGTGCCCGCTCACGGTGCTGCTCGCAATCGCGCAAAGCAACGGTCGCAAAACCTTCCGATCACGATACAACACGCGAGCGCCGCCCAACACCCCAGAATCCCAATGTATCTATGCTACGCTATAGCGTAGCATAGATACATTGATCACGCGCCGCGGATCCCGAAAAAGCGCCGGGCGCGATGTTCTTGGTTTCCGAGCGAGCGCGTTTCAAAATGAATGACATGCCGCCCGACTTGGAAAAATTCAGCCACAAAATCAATTTCATCTCCGCAAGATACCGGATGAACAAAAACGCTCTTGTGGTATTGATAACATCCGAGGTCTTTTAATTTTCTCCGAAGGGCATCCCGTGCGGTTTTCCGTGATTCCGGTATATCAAAAAGAATAACCGTCCAGACCCCATTCCATGATCCGGATATATCGATCTTCATTGATTCAAACTCGATTTCCTTGAGTTTTTTCCTTCCGCTTTCTGTAATGTGGAGATATGTTTTTCCATTCCGCACCGAAAATTCGACAAGCCGCTTTTTCGCCATCCGTCTGAGCGACCGCTCCAGGGAATCGTCCGCTATCGGCCGCCTATTCATTTTCCGAATGAGCGGCTTCAAAAGAAGCGTTGCGTTCGGCGCGGCGGCAGCGGCAACAACAAGCCCCGCAACCCCGAGCGACATGAGGATTGCACGAACTATTTCTTCTTTTCCCAGACGATAGGAGGAAGGCATACCGATGAGTGTTTATGTGGCGACACCTGACGGGATTTGCGCCGAATTCATCCGCACCACCCGTCATGTATCTATCCTACGCTATAGCGTAGGATAGATACATGACGTACCGCATAACGTATTAATGCATTCGCTTGTTGGAATACGCGAAAAATAGATTCCGCACGGCCTTCCGGCCGTGGTACTCCGTACTCTTTCCGTCCGTTTTCGCGGTGCGCTTCTATGCCGCGAAAACGTCCGGCGGCCTATATATTTCTTCCGTCCCGACTTCGTCGGGACTCAGAGCTCGCATTCACCCGCGGCCTTACGGCCGCGGTGTTTTGCCAGAAATATAAACCCTACTCGCTACGCCGCGGCTTTAAGTTCTTCCGCGGCTTTGACGAGATCCACCTTTACGCGCGCGGTTTCTTCGCCCACGATTTCCTCAAAATTGGGAACGTTTTCCTTAATAAATTTCTGCATATCGTCGTCGTTTCCCTCATCGCCGAACACGCGGTAAAACTCCTCTTTTTTCGCTTCCGGAAGAATTCCGTCAATGCGCCCCACGATGCGCTCGAGCGTCATTTGGGACGCCTTTACTAAAAATTCACGCTTCACACTCTCTGGCGCGCTTTCGAGCCCGACAAGATCCACAACGCTCGTTTTCAAAAATTCATCAATGGTCATTGTCATACTCGATGTCCGGACAAAAAACGATTTAAAAAATAAGAAAAACCGCTGCATTTCATTCCTACTTTAATAGATTGAACCCCTTCATAAAATCCTTATCCGCTTGAAGGATTTTTTTCATGCCCCAAAAAGGGAGCGCGATTGTTCCCGCAAGCGCCAACAGTAATCCGGCGCCGAGGATCGACCCTCCGAATTTCAATCTCTCCATGCGCTTCGCTGCTTTTCCCTGCTGTTCGCTTAATCCGCCGTCACTTCCAAAAAGCTCCCGGGTTCGATCGACTATTCTTTCTCCAACCTCTCTCGCTGTATCTACGATCTTTGATTTCCCTTCTTGCTCTACCCTCTTTTCTTCCTCGCTTTTTTCTTCAGCAGCGGACTCTTCTTTTTTCCTTTGTGGATTTTCTACCATTATATCCATTGTTACCTAAAAATGGTGAGGCGGTCAACTGCTTGAGCTGACCGCCTGTCTCACCTCCTTGTATGAAAGAACCTGTTACTGAGTCATCCGCCTGGCGCCTTCAACGACACCAGACGAATATCTGCGTTCCCACTCGGCGAGTCGGACCTCCGCGCGCCGAACTTCTTCGGGGGTTCTCGCACGACTGATCTCCGACCGAACCTCGCGGAGCTCGCGCGCCGCGACAGCGGATCGCGCTGACTTCGCCTCTGCGTAGATGGTGTCGAGCTCGCGCTCGCTTACATCGACGCTCCAGGAGAGCGAGAAGGTTGGACGAAGGTTATAGCCGACTGTGGCCCGCCAAAAACTCGACGGAACCGAAGCGAGAAGCGCGAACGTGATGAAGATGACCTGGATCGCGCTCGCGAGCTCCCATCCAAAAGTGAACTTCCACTTCCGGATAAACGACAGGAGCAGAATACCCATGGCGCCGAGGGGTCCGATTACGAGCGCCGTCATCGGCGCGTACACACCGATGACGAGAACGATCTCGGCTATGACGAGGAGCCACAAAGGGATTCCCAAAAACCCCCTGAAAATCTCCTTTGATGACTTCTTGTCTTTGCCGATCGCGGCGTTAAACAGGATGTCTATCGCCGCGCCCGTACCGCCGAGAAGGACGATGAGGATCGGGAGGCTGAACCAGATACAGAGCAGCAGTATCGCCCTTGCGAAGTCTACTAGGCCTACGCTCGTGTAACCAAGAACAAGGGCCGCGGTGATTCCTATGACGGGAACCACAATGGCGGCGATGATCATGTTGATGAGCGCACGAGCTCGCTCCCAGGCGGCGAGTGCAATCACGCCCGGCCTCGGGCCGGTGAAGAACCGTATGATCCGTGCAACAGCCGCGACGAACATCTGAAGTGCCGCTTCTGCCAAGAGCTGAAACGGGTTCATGATATCTCCTTCCCCGCGCTATGGACGCGGGAGATCGCTGTTAAGGCGAGTAGTGACGCCACGAATGGCATCTGTTAGGGGATTTACGACCTCTGTGGCGCGGCGGTTGAACGCTTTGGTTCGCGCTCGGCGCGCGGCCTCCTCTTTGGGTGTCGGCGGCGCTGGCGGTTCCGGCACAAACTGCCGGATGACAGCGTTACGGGCGATTGCGTCATACTCCTTCATGAACACGAGCCGCTCCGCGGGCTGCCACTTCGCGACATCGCCCCAGAAAAACACCCGATCTCTGGGGTTGAGCTTTTTGAGCCACTTAAGAAACTCCCCAGCATCATCGAGCTCTGCAATCTGCGCGATCAGAGCTCCGACCTGCACGGGCGTTGCTGCCGTGACACCTGGGATACCGGGTGCGGCGCCGAGGTCCCGGCCTTCATCGAAAATACGGCCGAGCTCGCGCGGGGTGATCAGAGCGAAGTACTTCAAGGCCGCGAGAAGATTCCCCTTGACCGACTTTGTATCCTTCGGGTCAGGGAAATTCTCGATGATACCGCCGATGAGGTCGAGCGTGATGTCCTTGCCGAGCTCCTCGTAGACGCGGCGGATCGACGGATACTTCACCGCGAACTCAAGGAGTTTGTGCTCATACTGCTTCTCGAGCCGCCTCCGAACGAATCCGACGACGAAGTTCGTCGGCTTCTCCCACCAATGCTGTGCCATCTTTGCTACCCTGCCTTTCTCCCGCTTTTCGCGGGCGTTTGCCCCGCGTAATGCGGGAGTTTATGTAAACTCAAATTGTGGAGAACTGCGGATCAATTATAGCATGAATATAATAGAAAGTCAAACAATTTTTGCGGTGAATGTGTACAAAAAACACCCTTTTAAGGGGGCTTTTTGTGATAATTTTATCCTAATTAACTCGTTCCCATCATGACAATCGGCTTTCCGTTGCCGACATTCACGCAGCTGGTTCCGGCATACACCAAGCAGGGCAGAGACGCGGGTAGGGCAAGTCCCAAAACCCAATGGCCCGGCATAAAATTGTAGTTTGCGTATAGTTTTGTCCCCGGGGTAACAAGAAAACTCCCCATGGTTGGCGGACCAATGGTTATCAAAATACTTGAACTGCACGTGCATACCACATAGGCCATCACCATACCGCCGAACGGCGTAAGCGCGCCTGACCCGCCTCCGCCGAAAAACGCACTTGTATCAAGAACGGGGATGAAAAATGCGCTTGCGACAACAAAAAGGGATACGACAGAAAGATAGATACGCTGTTTTTGGCTCATGCGGTAAGTATATAGATATCCGATTTTTTGAAAAGAGCGCGGAAGAGAAAAAATTTCGAAATTGTGCATAAGTGCGCGGTTTCTAGCGTTTCCCTATGATATACTGAATACGTGGCATACTACGCACGCGATTTTCGATTGGAGAAACTGGGATCAGCCGGTCCTCTTCTTTTTATACTTTTACCCGCGCTTCTCGGAATATATCTTTTATACGCCGCAACGCATTCCGGCGGAAACATTTCTGCGGCAATAAAAAATGTCGCTTCGCGTGAAATTAAACCGAATCCGCTTTTTCTTGATCAAGACGAAGACGGCCTAAAAAATTGGGAGGAAAAAATATACGGCCTTAATCCGAACAACGAGGATTCCGACGGAGACGGCATATTTGACCGCGACGAAGTGCTCCGGGGTTCGCTTGCCGCCGAATCAGGAAATGGTTCTGTGCTCGGCGCCTCAACCGACGGAAGCGCAAAAAATCTCACCGAAGAACTTTTTGTAAAATTCATGGACGAGGGGGGGGCGCTTGCGCTCTCCAAAGGAAGCAAAAACACATTTCTTGCGTCAGGTCTTTTGACAAAAGAAATCGAGCGCCTGTCGGCGGAGGGCGCGATCCCGAGGCCCATTCCCACGGTGCCGCTTGAACGAATGCCGATTGTCACATCCGACGATATGAGTCCGGAGGCGGTGCGCGCATACCTTAACGAAACCGCGCGCATTATCGCAACCCACTCACAGGGGCTCCCCAAAGACAATCTTGACCTTCTCGTGGAAATACTCCGATCGGGACAATTCGAACTGCTTCCCGAATTCGCGCGCTATCGCGAGGCGGCTGACGCAATTGCCCGTGAACTCGAAGCGCTTCCGGTTCCGAAGACCCTTGCGTGGTACCACGGAAAACAGATTTTTCTCATGCGCGAGATGGCGCGCCATATTGCGGCATTCGAGGCGACCGAACAAGACCCCCTGAAAACCCTTGCGCTTGTCGAGCCAAACATCCAAGTAAAAGAAGAGCTTTTGAATCTCAACCGCTACGACCTTTGGAATTGGCTTCGCAAAGAAAACATTACGCTCACGCCAGCCGACAACGCGTACAAAATCGTATATTGACCATATGCGCATGCAACCGCTTGAAATAAAAAGAATAATCGGAGGGGTGCTTGTTTTTGTGCTTATCCTTTCGAACCTTCTTGTGCCAGCGGGTGTTTTTGCCGAAGACGATCTCGGCCCGATCGGGGGGGGCGGGGGAGGCGACGGAGGCGGATTCGGTCTTGGGAGCCTTGCGGGCGGAATTGGCGGTCTTCTTTCTTCTGGTGGCGCATCGTGCGGCGGATTCGGAGCAGGCGGAATCCTCGGCTCTCTTTTTGGAGATGCTCTTGGTAAAGTTGGTGATATTTTTGGCGGGTTTCTCGGTGGAGTCGGGGGTGGCGGACTTGGCGGACTTGTCGGCGGCGTTGTGGGGGGCGCGCTTGGCGGAATAATTGGCGGCATTGCAGGAAGCGAGGTGCCTGTAAAAGACAGTATTGTCAGAAACGAAACCCAAAGAATCCGGACAAACACCGGCGAAATTGTAAAAAAAGAATGCATTCTTGACCCGATTTGGAAAGGAATCACCGCGGTATTACTAAAAACCCTTGGCAGTCGGATTATTTCTTGGATTCAAGAATCCGACGTTGGATTTATACAAAACTATGAGGCGGAATTCAGAAAAATAGAGAACAAGCACTCGAGTGAATTCGCTGAAAACATCGCAAAAACGCAAATGGGGAATAACATAAATCCGTATGTAAACGATATATTAATTCAAGCGCAGCCCGGGCAAAATAAGCTTTTTGAAGTTTTTACCTGCAAGGTGCCGGCGCTAAACGACGGCAGTTTCAATCAAGACTTCAGAAACGGCGGATGGGAAACGCTCACGAAAAAAATGACTTATTCTGCGTGCAACGTGGAAGGAGCGACGATACTTGCGCTCGAAGAGCGCTCGGTGCAGGCACAAAGCAAAGTCGGAGCTGAAGTGGTAAAAATTGAGGCGAACCGCGGAAACCGCGGATACGGGGTTGAAAAGAAAGAGAACTGCCAAATGGATGAAACAACGGGAAATGAAATATGCACAACGGAAACAGAGACAAGAACATCAGGAGAAACTATCGCAGACCTTGTAAACCGCATATTCGGGTCCGGGATTGACTGGGTTATCAACGCGGATGAAGTGCAAGAAGCGCTTACTGCAGCAATTATGTTTTTGATTGATACGCTTGTCACAACCAGTTCCGGCCCTGACGGCGCAGGCGTATTTGCGCCCTCGCTTTCCGCGGCAGTAACTTCTTCCCCGGGCATATTCTCCGAATCAACGCTCATGGTTCAGCTAAACACACAGATCGCGCGCGCCGATAAAGGAATTGAAATTATCGATACCCGCTTTTCCGAAGCGCTGACGGCTATTTACGCGGAGGTGAGGGCTATTTTTACGCTTCGCGCAAAAGTCGCTGATCTCACCGCGCGCATCGCGGCGGCAACAGATCCGGGTATCATTGCAACACTCACCGCGGAGCTTGGAAGTACGAATGCCCTGATTGATTCCGCGCTTGTCCGGCTTTCCGCGGCAAAAGCAAAACTCGCTGCTGCGGTTTCGGATAAAGAAAATATCGCAAGCACGCGCGCTGGCCTTCTCTTTCTTCGATCAAAACTTCTCTCAACAACGAGTATCGAAGACGTGGGACTGATCGCAACCTATGTACTCAACCTTGCGGACGACCTTAATATTTTCTTTGAGATCGCCGGGATCGCGGTAACCGCGGGTATTACCGGTACTGCGGATATAAAAATTTCGACTATAAACCAAATCGACAGCACAAATGCGATGGGGGGAAGAGCGATTACGCATTCAAACTCGTTCGAAGCTGGGGTACTGTCGCTCGGTTCGGTACCTTCGCTCACCGCACAGGTCCCGGTGGTAAACGCAAAAGAAATCGAGCTTGTCGGCGTTCTCGCAACGCTTTCTTCCATACGCGCAACGCTATCCTCGGCAACGGAGACAGAACCCATTCGAACCGCGTCTATTTCCGCGACAGACACAAACCGGCTCGCGACACAGAAACTCTTTGAAGTAGATAAACTAATTGCAAATGCAATAGCCGCGTTCACCCCGTAATGAAAAACTTTTCTCTAAAACGGACTTTTTATGCCCTTCTCTCGACGCTTGCCGGAACGGCATTTGCGTCTTCCGCGTATGCCGCGGCTGGCGACGTAGTAACAGACTTCGCAAAAGGACTTTCCACACCCGCGGCGGGACTTGTATATGTCATCTTATATATCGTCCGGGAAATTTCCGTCTACATTGCCATGGCAGCGGCAGCGCTTCTTAATACGTTTTTCTACATAAATGTGGTGACGGTGCCCTCCGGTATTCCGGTTGTCCCGATTGCATGGGCCGCGCTTCGCGACCTTACGAACGGAGCGTTTCTCCTTATTATCCTGTGGATTGCGTTTACCATCATATTGAATCTCGACCAGTGGGGCGGGAAACGGCTTTTGTTCCGCGTTATCATGGTCGCGCTCCTCATTAACTTCAGTCTTCTCATGGTCACGATAGTGTTCGGCGTCGCAAATCAGCTTGGCGCAATATTTGCAAAAAATATGCCCGATGACCCAGGAAGATTTATTGTTGATGCCATTGATCTGCAAAACGTCGGAAGCGTGCCCACAAAAACCCAGATCAGCGACATGAGCGCCTATGATTTGCAGCGAGAAATTAACACAGGAGCAATAATAAGCCAAAACACCAATCCAATAAAGGATACACTTTTGGCGTCACTTGGCGTTGAGCCCGTACAAGCTCAAGCAGCTGCTGGTGTCGGTTGCGCCGGGGGGCTTCTTATCGGAACCGCGCTTATTCCTCTTACCGGCGGACTCTCGCTTGCTACGGGAGCGGCCTTTTGCATCGGAGGAGCGGTCTTTACTGGAGTATTGAATTGGATAACCGGATGGTTCTCAAATCTTTTCGACAGGCTTGTAAGCGCGTCGGTACGCATGTTTACGCAAACCATCTTTATTCTGTTTACTGCGGTCACCATGTTTTTAGGCGCGATTACGCTCATCATCCGATACGGCGTTATGATCGCGCTTTCAGTCCTTGCGCCGCTTGCATTTCTTGCGGCAATCGTCCCAAAGATGCAGAAATATTTTGATCTGTGGCTCTCCACCATGCTTCGCTGGGCGTTTTTTGTGCCGCTTTTCTATCTCATGATGTACTTGGGCTTTTTCATTATTTCAAAAGTCGACTTAGCGGCTCCCCATGGCGGCGGCCCGTCGGGATCGTTTGACAGAATGCTCGTACCGTTTGTGGGGTTGCTTTTCATGTGGATCGCACTCAAACTCGCGCGCCAAACCGGTGGCGCGATCGCAGGGGCGGGGGTCGGGCTCGTTGCAAAAGCGGGTCTTCTTGCTGCGGGCGGTGTGGGCGCGCTTGCGCTCAAGGGCGGGGCAGCGGCGATGGCTCGCGCGCCTGAACAAACGCAGAAATTCGCGCAGGGACTGCGCCGGATCCCGGGTATCGGCAGAAAAATGGAAGCAGGCGTCATGGGGCTTGGAAAAGAGCGCAAAGAAGATATAGAAACAAGAATGAAAGAGGTTGACCACTACTCAAGCGAGGATGTGGCGAAAAGGTACAAAGGCGCGGTGTCGTCGCGGGAAAAAGCAGCAATGGCTGCGGTGCTTGCAAAGCGAAAAGAAATGGATCAGCACCTTGACGAGAATGAGCGCAAGGAGGCGGTGAAGCACGCGGAACGGTTCGGTGTTGCAAAAGATATGTACAAGACAAACCCGCATCTTATTGAAAAAGACAACGTCGATGAACGCGTCAAGGAAAAACGGAAAGTATTGAAGGATGCTGATAAACTCGGGCTTGCTCCTGAAGCGTATGATGACGACGAAGTGATTTTGGGAATCATCACGAACATCAAAGGAAGAAAAGAGGTCAAGAAAATCGCAGAGGAAGCGCCTGCGGTGTACCAACGCATCAAGGACGTGATGAAAACTCGTCAACAACAGCTCGTGAATATCGCCGCTGTGATGGACCGCACAAGCGGGTTGCGGCACGAGGGCGCCGCGGCATTACGGGCCTTTGATGAATATGAACTGCATCTCGCAAACGAAATGCAAAGAAACGAACGAAGGGGACGGGCGAATGAACGACGTCGGGAACAGGAAGAAAGGCGAGAACGGGAACGAGCCGCAGAAGCGCGGGTTAACCCGGAAGATTTCATAACCTAACGCGATTATCATGGTTCGGCTTTTTTCACAAGAAGAAATGGAGAAAAAATTTGACGCTCTTCCGGATATTCTCCAGGACGCGCTTTTTGATGATGAAATTGCTACTAAAATGTACGAGATCGGGAAAAAATACAATCTCTCACAAGACAACGGGAAAATTGCTTCCGCGGAAGCCGGAAATATAGTCCTCGGCCTTTCGAGGCCGCAGGACTTTTTGCCGCGCATTATCGAACGCATCGGATTAAAACCGGCGATTGCAGACGCTCTTGCAAAAGACATTTATATTAGCGTGTTAAAACCGCTTGCGGAGGAAATCAAGAAAGCGCACAGGTTTGAATTGAGCGAAAGCTCGCTGAGCGCACGCATAGAGGAAGCGCAAAAGCCGCAAGGCGCGCAGATTGTTCTTGCGCCGCGCCCTCCGGCGCCTGCGCCTCAAGAGCCCGCAGTGCGCACATTCGGCCAACCAATACCGCAAGCTGTTCCGCGGCCGCAAGCCCCGCCGGTCATGCAAAAACAGGCACCGCCGATGGAACAAAAAGCGCCCATGCGGCCGCCGCTTGTAATACCACAAAAACAAGTAGTAGCGGCTCCGCGGCCAGCGCCAACTCCGCAGCCGACAACAACGCCGCCCTCGCCACGCATGAACGTACTTTCGGGGTCTTTGAAAATGCCCGAGGAGCTTCATCCCGCACCGCCAGCGCCAAAACCGCTTCCTACTACCCCAGAGATGCCAAAGCCGCCTGCGCCGCCTCGCGAGGAAACTCGGAATATTGTCTTGCCTCAAGCGCCGCGTCCGGCGCCGGCTCCCGCAGGGCCGAGTGCAATTCCTCAACAGCCAAAAGTGTTCATACCGCGCATGCCGACTCCGCCGCGGCAGGGAACTGATCCTTACCGCGAAAAAGTGCTTGAAGGAGAAAAAGAACCTCCGCAGAAAACAGACCGGGTCGAGGACCCGCGCGGGCCGCAGGAGCCGTTCTTGGTGAAAAAAGGGGAATTGCCTTACACAAACCCGAAGATTCCGCCGATAGATCTCCGGGGAGATACGCCGCGCCCCGCAGCACAACCGGAACAAAAACAAGATCCGTACCGAGAAAATTTCGAGTAAATCTTATACATTAGAACATACTAATTGATCGTGACCTATTCACTCGCCGTGCAACGATTTCAAGTCCCACAATTCATCACCGTCGAAGATAAAATTATCGGGGGATTTTTGACCGCGAAACAATTTGCGTACCTTGCGTCGGGGGTCATCCTTATTGTTGTTATTTTTTTCCAGTTCACCGGGTTTCTCGCGCTCGTCCTTTCTTTCTTCGTTGGCGCCTCCGCGGTCGCGCTCGCGTGGGGAAAAATCAGCGAAATACCGGTCGGCTCAATCGTGGTTCACGCGGTGAAATATTTTATCCGGCCGCGGGTGTTTGTCTGGAAGCGCGCCCAAACGCGCGAGGTCCAGAAAAGCGCGGGGGAGCACAAGGAAGAAGAAACGCGTATCCAGACCTCGCCGAAACTTTCCCACTCGCGCCTGTCGGAGCTTTCGTGGACGCTTGATACTAAAACGCACGAGGAGCGGCGGACCCCTCTTCACACATAGCCATGGCGGTACAAGCGGCTTCGGCCCAACAACTGCTCTCGATCGATTCCATCAAAGAGGATGTCGTCGTCCTGAAGGACGGAAGTTTTCGGGTTCTCGTCATGTGTTCATCCATCAACTTCGCGCTCAAATCGGCGGAAGAGCAGGACGCCATCACATACCAATACCAAAACTTTCTCAATTCGCTCGATTTTCCGATCCAGATCGTCACGCTCTCGCGCCTTTTGAACATCGCCCCGTATCTGGAGACGCTGAAGAGCAAGCAAAAAGAGGAAGACAATGAATACGTAAAAATCCAGATCGGGGAATACACCGAATTCATCCAAACGCTCGTCGGCTCGGCGAACATCATGTCAAAAACGTTTTACATCATCATTCCCTACAGCGTGTCGGTCCTCGAACAAAAAGGGTTTCTTTCGTCAGCCATCAACACGCTCGGGCTCGGAAGCGGGAAGGACGCAAACTCGGAGAAAGACGTGCATGCGCTCTTTGAAGAGCACAAGCTCCAGATTTGGCAGCGCGTTGATACGATCATCGAAGGGCTCAAGTCGTTCGGCGTCCGGTCGGCGCCCCTAAACACCGAGGAATTGGTCGAACTTTTCTACGGACTCTATAACCCGACTGAATTTGAAAAAACGGTCGCCGCCGCAAGCGAATAAAACCCCTATGGCATTTTTCGGAAAAAAAGACGAAAAAGAGAAAGAAGACGAGATGATGCGCTCGATCCTCCCGTCGGATATGTCGCGCGGGGAAGGAATCGGGCTCCAAGACATCCTCGCGCCCTCGGCCCTTGAGGTAAGCCCGACGTTCATACGGATCGGGGAAAAATTCGCGCGCACCATGTTCGTCTTTTCCTATCCGCGCTATCTTCACACTGGATGGTTCAGCCCGGTCGTCAACATGGACAAACTCTTCGATATCGCGATGCACATCCACCCCGTGGACACCGCAACCATTATGCGGACCCTTCGCCGGAAAACCGCGGAGGTCCAGTCGCAAATATCCGACCGGGAAACGCGGGGGCTTGTGCGCGATCCGATGCTTGATGCGGCGTACCGGAACCTCGAAGAGCTTCGCGACAAGCTCCAACAGGCACAGGAGCGCCTATTTTCATTCGGTCTCTATATTACGGTCTACGGAAAATCCGAAGAGGAGCTCAATAAAGCGGAGGCAGACATAAAATCGGTCCTTGAATCGCGCCTTGTATACACGAAAACCGCTCTTTTCCAGCAGCTCGAGGGGTTCCAATCGGTCCTGCCGCTCGCCATGGACCGCTTGGGGGTGCATACCTATTTAAACTCGTCTCCCGTGTCCTCCACGTTCCCGTTTGTTTCCTTTGACCTCACTTCAAACAAGGGGATTCTTTACGGAATCAACAGCCACAATAACAGTTTGATCCTCTTTGACCGGTTTTCCCTTCCCAACGCGAACTCCGTGGTGTTCGGCGTCTCCGGCGGAGGAAAAAGCTATTTTTCGAAACTTGAAATTCTGCGCTCGCTCATGTGGGGGGTTGACGTCATCGTGATCGACCCGGAGCGCGAATACGAATATTTGGCGGAAGTCGTCGGCGGGTCCTACATCAATATCTCGCTTTCTTCGAAAAACCATATAAATCCCTTTGACCTTCCGGTCCCGCGCGAAGACGAATCGGCCGCAGACGTTTTGAGGTCAAACATCGTAAACCTGATCGGGCTTTTCCGCATCATGCTCGGGGGGCTTACGCCGGAAGAAGACGCGATTCTTGACCAGGCGATCACGGAAACATACGCATCAAAGGACATCACTCCCGAATCCGATTTTTCGCAGATTTCGCCGCCGACACTGTCGGACCTCGAGCTTATTCTTGCAAACACGGTTGGCGGCGAGGAAATCGCGGTGCGGCTCAAAAAATACACCTCCGGCACGTGGTCGGGGTTTTTGAACCAGCCGACGAACGTGGAAATCAAAAACCGCCTCGTGGTGTTTTCCGTCCGCGACATGGAGGACGAGCTTCGCTCGGTCGGCATGTATATCGTGCTTCACTACATCTGGAACGTCGTGAGGACCACCCTGAAAAAGCGGATTTTGCTTGTGGATGAAGCGTGGTGGCTTTTGAAAAACGAGGACGGCGGCTCGTTTCTTTTCGGCATCGCGAAGCGCGCGCGCAAATACTATCTCGGCCTTGCGACGATCACCCAGGACGTCGGCGACTTCATGAACTCGACGTACGGGAAGCCGATCATCACGAACTCGTCCCTCCAGATTCTATTCAAACAGTCCCCCGCGACAATCGAATTCGTGAAAGACACGTTCAATCTCACGGAAGAAGAAAAGCTTATTCTTTTGGAAGCGGACCGCGGCGAAGGCATTTTCTTTGCCGGCCTAAAGCACGTCGCGATGAAGGTGCTCGCGTCCTATTCGGAAGACCAGGTCATAACGTCTGACCCTGCCCAAATTCTCATGATTAAAAAAGCGCGCGAGGAGTATCATTCGCAATCAATATCATGACGTCCACAAGAGAGAAAAAGCGGTATATAATAGGCGGTATGGGGCATCTCGTACAAACTGCCGCAATCGGGTCGTTTTTGTTCGCTCTTCCTTTTTTCGCGGGCGCGCAGATTTCTTTTCCGCAACTCGAGCCGCCGGCGTCAATCACCGCGGTCCCGTCTTCGCCTGCCCCGGGAGAAAAAGTGATTCTTCAAGCAGTAACCCCGATATTCAACAAAGATACGACATTCTTTGAGTGGACCATAAACGGGCAATTTCGTTCCGACCTTTCAGGCAGGGGAAAGTACTCCGCGGAAATAACCGCGGGAGGGATCGGAAGCGCGATAAGCGTATCGGTACGCGCAACCGCCTTGGACAAACAAGTCGCCACAATGTCTGCAACGATCCGCGTATCCGATCTTTCGCTCGTCTGGCACGCGGATACGCACGTACCCGCGTGGTTTACCGGAAAAGCGCTCGCGGTTCCTGGATCAACCGTATATGTCACCGCGCTTCCAGAAATCGCTTCTGGCGGAAAAATGATTGACCCGAAAAATCTCGTCTACCAATGGAGTCTGGGGGATGAAAAAAAGTTCGCGTCGGGGATCGGGAAACAGTCTATCGGAATACAGACGTCGAAAATCCCGAACGGGTCTCACTGGGTGCGCGTCTCAATTGAAGACCTCGGAAAAACCGTAAAAAAGGAGGGGTCGCTTTTCATCATAAACCGCAATCCGCTGGTGTCGGTCTATCGCTATTCTCCTGTCGGCGGAACAGAATACCGCTCCGCGCACACGCTCATCCACGCAGCAAAAGGGGAGCTCATCGACCTTGTTGCGGAGCCCTTCTTTTTCCCCGGAGGAAGAAAAAATATCGCGTACGCCTGGAAGGTCGGGGGAACGTCGATAGAACCCGCCGCCCAAAACCCGCAGTTTCTTACATTAAAGACCGAAGGAATCCAAGCCGTTTCGCTTTCGGTGTCCGCGACCGCGTCCTCATTGAAAAACGCCTTTCTCCTTCCGGTAATAAAATCGCTTACCATATTCATACAATAGCATGCGCGCACCAACGCTTTTTTTCGCCTTATTATTGAGAAACCTCAATCGGGGAGCCAGAGCAGCAGGGGTTATGCTTGTTTTCGGAATCGTTGTGGCGGCTCCCTTTGCTGTTCACGCCCAGATTCTCTGCAAAAGCGCGACGGGGGGGCAGTGCGTTGACCTTGGCGTCGCGGCGGCGTCCAAGGCCATTCCCGGACTTGAATTTCTGACCGACGTTGCAAAGCCGAGCGATCTTTTTTCGAAAATCTATACCTACGGCATAAGTCTTGTCGCGCTTACCGCGTTTTTTATGTTTACCTACGGCGCGATACGCTACATGATGCCGACCGAGGGGGGAACCGCGGAAGCGAAAAAAGCGATGTATAACGCAGTGCTTGGGCTCGTGGTGGCGCTTGTATCATACCTCACTCTTTCTATCATTAACCCGAATTTAGTGAAAAATTTTGATATAAACCTCCCGCTTATTGAGAAGAAAAAATAGCGCGCATGAACGAACTGTCACAAAAAAAACTAATCGTCTACATCGGCATCGCGGTCATTCTTTTCGGCACCGGAACGCTCCTCACATACCTTTTCATCTTCCGCACCGGGGAGGGCGGCGGCGAAAAGCCGCCGGAGATAGTCGGCGAACCGGTGTCCGGATTTCCCGAAGCGGGGCCGGGTGCCGGCCGATCTCCTGGATTCGGCGAGGGCCCGATCCAAGAGGGCTCTGGCGTTGAAATTCCCATTGCGAGCGGCATCCAGACGCGTCTTTTTCCTGTCACAGAGACGCCAGCGCTTTCAATCGAGCTTTCGCGCGCCGAGGACAAACTCTACTATTTCAAAAAGGAGGGCGGGGAAATCGGCGCTTTTTCGTTCCCGTCGGGAACACACGAATCCCTTTCTACGATTACCGTCATCGGGCTTTTTAACGCGGTGTGGTCTCCGACTCGCGACCGCGCGGCTGTTTCGTACCTTGACGGCGATATTGTAAAATCGTTCCTTTTTAAAAGCATCGGAACCTCGAGCGTCGCGACTCTCCCGACCGGGATAAAAAGCATTGCGTGGTCCAGCGCCGGATCGTCTCTTGTCTACGTAACTGAAAAAGACGGAGAAACGCTTGTATCGACTGCTGACGCGTCCGGAAAAAACCAAAAAATAATCTTTCGAACGCCGGTGCGCGGCGTTCGCGTTTCTTGGCCGGCGTCCGAGCGGTTCGCCCTTGAAACAAACCCCTCTGGAACAGCACCGGGATACGTTTTCCTCTTCGCGAGGTCAACCGGCGAACTTAGAAGATTTTTGGGTCCCTCAAACGGCCTTTCTTCGCTGTGGTCGCCTGGCGGGGGGCGCGTATTGGTGGGATCGACCGATAGGTCGGGAAAGACTGCGACGCTCGCGGTGCATGACTCGACCGGGAAAGAGATTGCAAAACCGGATTTCCAGACACTGCCGGAAAAATGCACGTGGGTAGGAGAAGAGAAGGTGTACTGTGCGGTTCCTCGGGGAATTCCGCAAGACGCGCTTATGCCGGACGACTATTTGCGGGGCGACTTGAACACGAACGACCGCATTGCGCTTTTTAACATAAAAACAAAGGCCGTCTCTGGCGTATTCAACGACGGCGGCTATGATATGACGAACCTGCGCGTCACCAAAGACGAAAAATATATCTTTTTTGTCGACCGCATAACCGGAGGGGTTTGGGGGATCGACGTCGCGAAGTAGTGCTCACGTAAAAATTCCTCCGGTGTGGCACCGGAGGAATTTTTTTGTGTTAAGGATAGGGTTTTATGATGACTCGCCGCTGCGGCTCGTCTCCAATTGATTCTGTGGTGATATCCGGGTATTCCGCGAGGAGCAGGTGGACGATCCGCCGCTCGAAAGACGACATCGGCCGAAGGGGGACCTCTTTTTTATAGAGCCGCACGTTTTTCGCCGCCGTTTTCACGTCCTGCTTCAAATCCTCCATTTTTTTCATCCGATAGTCGTTGATGTCGAGGGTAAACTTCACGTCCTCTTCTGCGGTTTTTGCCCGGATGTATTTTTTCAGTATGTGCTCGAGCGCAAACAGATTATTGCCGTGCTCTCCGATAAGCAGGTTTGATTCCTTTTTCATGTGGACGCTTACGCGGACGGTCATTCCTTGAAATCCGTCAACGGCTTCGACGTCCTCGCCAAACCCCATAGAGCCGAAGAACGATCTAATTTCATTTGTGAGTGTTTGAATATCCATTGCTCGCGCCGTCGCCCGAACTGCTTTTTTTTGCACTGCGATTCAAGACGGTGTCCTGCACAATACCAAAAATATTTGAAATTGTCCAGTAGAACGTGAGCGCCGCGGGCAGGGTGTAGGACCAAAAGAGGACAAGGAGCGGAAGCATGTAAAGTGTTTGCTTTTGAAACATGCTTGAAAAATCGGGCTTGTCGGACGGCGGGGGTTTGGGAGGAAGGGTGATTTTCGTCTGAATATACTGCGACAGCGCCGCAAAAAATCCCAATACGATGTTCCCTTTTGAGAGATCGAGAAACCCGAAGGCCAGCGGGTTGATGGATTCGGGGCTTGGTATGAACGAATATATATACGCGAGGTTATTTGCATCAAACCCCCCTTGAAATATTTGGAAAAGCGCGATGAGGATGGGAAGCTGAATGAGTATTGGCAGGCAGCCGGAAAACGGATTTACTTTTTTTTGCGCATAGAGCTCCATAAGCGCGCGCCCCTGCGCTTCCCGGTCGTTTTTGTGCTTTTCCTGAATTTTTTTCATTTCGGGCTGGATAAAGGCGAGGGCCTGCTGTGCGCGGCGCGCTTTCCAATGGAGCGGAAACGAAACGATGCGAAACAGAACAGTAAATACGATTACGGTAACGCCGAAATCCCCGCCGGGGATGGTGGAATATAAAAACACGATGGCACTAAATAGCGGCCTCCAAATTGCTTCGGTATAGAGCGTTGAAAGAATTTCCATGCGAATCTATTTTAAAACCGGGTCGTATCCGCCGCGAGAGAACGGGTGGCAACGAAAGATCCGGCGAAGCAGCATCACGCTTCCACGAAAAAGTCCATATTGACTAATCGATTCGGCGGCGTAGTCTGAACAGGACGGAACAAATCGGCACCCGCTCTGCGGCGCAAAAAAACCGAGAGAAACGAAAAAGTGGCGAAACACGCCGGTGTCAGGCGACACAAGTGCTTGGTAAAAGCGAAGAATGTGCGGTCTTTTGTTCTTATAAAGTAATTTTTTTTGCTCCATCTGACAGGTCTTTATAAAATGCTTTTTTGGGGGCGCCCGCCGCCTTCCCGTCAACAACAACCAAAATATCGATGGGGGAAGAGGGGTCTTTGTTTTTACGAAACCACTCGTTGACGCGGCGCCGTACTCTGTTTCTCGCGACAGACGACTTTATGTTTTTTTTCGTGACGACGCAAAGGATTCTTTGGTGTTTCCGGTCGTTCTTCAGCCAGAGAAAAGAAAAAAGGGGAGTTCGCGCCCTTCGTCCGCCTCGAAAAAGTTTCTTAATGTCGTTTTTTTCGCTCAGTCGATCCAGCCGCATTTTTTGTTTTATACCGCCATGCGCGCGCGCCCCTTCTTTCTTCGTCTCGAAAGGACTCGCCTCCCCCGACTCGACTTCATCCGGGCGCGGAATCCGTGAGTTTTCTTCCGTTTCCTTTTTGATGGTTGATACGTAACAGACATGTCTTTTTTGTCTTTTAGGATTTTCGACCGGTTGTTTTAGTCTACATAATAATTAACATATCTTCAACAGCATTTCCACATATGTGCACTAGAGTCTTTTGCTCGCACTTCGGTATAATACGCGGTATCTCGTGGGGCTTCATTTTTTCCATTACAAACTTTTTACCTCTCGTCCATGGAACGTAACGAACTTTGGCAAGCGACACTTGCGAAACTTGAACCAGCGATCTCGCGGCCGAATTTCATAACGTGGTTTCAAGAAACCGGTATTATGGGGGTGGACGCGGGCCTTGCGACTGTATATGTTCCGAATGGATTTGTAAAGGAATGGCTCCAAAACAAATACCACAAGTCCATACTCCACGCGCTGCGGGAAATCACGCCTGAAATAAAAGATGTTTCGTATGTTATTGCGCGCCCGGAGCGCGGCCTGTCGTCCATACAAAAAGACCAGGCGAAAAAACGGCGTTCATCCGCCGCCGCTCCTTCCCAGTCGGACGACGCATCGATTCGGGAACTTTCTGTTGACCCGGAGACAAATTTAAACCCGCGCTACTCGTTTACGAATTTTATTGTCGGTTCTTTCAACGAGCTGGCGTATGCGGCGGCGCAATCGATAATTAAAAACCCCGGAATCGGGTATAATCCGTTTTTTATCTACGGCGGGGTCGGACTCGGGAAAACGCATCTTATTCAGGCGGTCGGAAACGAAATACTGAAACAATTTCCCCAGAAAAAGGTTAAATACCTTTCGTCAGAAAAATACATGGGGGAGGTTGTTGATGCGCTGAAAAACCAGGAGATGAACCGGTTGAAAGAAAAATACCGGGCGGTAGATTTATTAATCATGGATGATATTCAATTTATTGCTCGGACTGAGAAAATGCAGGAGGAGTTTTTTCACACGTTTAATGCGCTCTATGAAAAAAACAAGCAGATTATCATTTCTTCCGATCGCCCGCCACAGGCAATCGCGACACTGGAAGAACGCTTAAAATCTCGTTTTGAAGGGGGAATGATCGCGGATATCGGGGTTCCGGACGTGGAAACGCGTTTTCTCATCCTCAAGACAAAAGCCGACGAAAAAAAGGTTTTGGTCCCCGAAGACGCGCTCCGCCTCATCGCGGAGCGAATAAAAACGAATATCCGCGAGCTTGAGGGGGTTTTGAATAAGGTGGTTATGAGCGCGAAAATATCAAACACCCCCGTCACCAAAGAACAGGTTGAAAAACTCCTTGTTACTCACGCTCTCACTCCTAAAAAATTCGTTTCCGCAAAAAAAATAATAAAATCGGTATCTGATTTTTATGATATTAAGGAGCGAGATTTGATGACGAGTTCCCGAAAAAAAGATTTTGTGAAGCCGCGCCAGATCGCCATGTTCCTTTTGCGCAACGAACTTAAATTTTCGTACCCGTCTATCGGAGACAGGTTCGGGGGCCGGGACCATACGACCGCGATTCATTCTTGTGAAAAAATTGGGGAGGAGCTGAAGAAAAACATCGAGTTGGAAGAAGAAATTAGGTTGATACGGGAAAAAATTTTTAGTGAATAAATTTTATTTTTTTATATCACCATTTTATTCACATCTTTCCCGTATAGATGTTTTTAGGTATATTCCTTTTGTGTATTGATTTTAAAAAGCTTTCCTTTTGTTTTCCCTACTAATAATAACAATAAGTAATAGTATATAAACTATATTTATTATTATGAAGTGTGTCTGTGTAAAAGAAGTTTTAGAAAATGCGATATCGCTCGCGGAGCGCTTTACTGGTAAAAATATAAATTTACCGATAGTGAGCACTCTTTTATTAGAAGCGCAAGAAAATACGCTTTGTATTACAGCCACAAATCTCGAATACGCGTTTCAAATATCCGTCCCTGCGCAGGTAAGTAGTAGGGGGGTTATTAGTGTTCCGGCGCGAATACTTCAACAATTCATTCAGTCAATAAAAGAAAAAGAGGTGCACCTTGAAGAGAAAAACAAAAATTTAATCATAAAAACGGCCGTTCGCGACGGCAAAATAAACGGATTGGATCCGGACGACTTTCCAATTATTCCAAAAATAAAAAAAACAGAGCAGTATTACATCCAATCCGCCGATTTTTCAGCGGCGCTTGAGCGAGTGATTCCGGCCATTTCTTTTTCTGAATTTAAGCCGGAGCTGAACGGAGTGTTCTTACGGCTCTCAAAAAACGAATATATTGTCGCGGCAACCGACACATTCCGCCTCGCGGAAAAAAAAGTAAAAACAGAACCACAACAAGAGGAAACAACAAAAAACTGCACTCTCCCCACAAAAATAAGCCAAGAGCTTTCTAAAATTTTCAGCTCAGAAGACGTGAAATTAACACTTTCTTTCGGGGAAAATCAAGTCGAAATAAAAAACGAAAATATTAAAGTGCTATCCCGGCTCATCGACGGCGCGTTTCCGGAATATAACGCAATAATACCAAAAACGTTTTCAACATCCCTTTTCATCCCCAAAGAAGAACTTATAAATGCCGTGCGCTCGTCGAGTATTTTTTCTTCAAAACTGCAAGACGTGCACCTTTCTTTTTCTCAAAAAAAACTGGAAGTTACTTCGCAAAACAGCGAACTCGGGGCGAGCACCGCGGCAATTCCAACAACGATAAACGGAAAACCGCTCACCATGCAATTTAATCACCGATTCCTCCTCGACGGCGTTTCCGGCGTTGACGAAGACGAACTTTTTTTCGGAGCAAACGACCCCAACACCCCCGCGCTCATAAAAAACAAAAACGACGCGTCTTTCACCTACGTGGTGATGCCAATTCGCCAAACATAACGCTTCTTGCCAAGAAAAAAGATTACTCTTTCGGAAGGACCGTAATTGTGGTTTCGTCAATCCGCGTATTTCCAATCTCGTCGTACACGCGGACGCGAACGGAATGCGCCCCGTTAGCGAGCGGGCCAGAGACGCGAAACGAAAAAACAGATCCTTCCGGCGACACAAACGACTGGACCAAAAGATCGTCAATAAAAAAAGAAATTTCTTTTAGCGGGAACACGTGCGATACGCCGATAAGGAACTCGTCCGGTGTCCCGCGGTATACTCTGTCCTCGGGGAATGAAGAAAACGAGATTTTTGGCTGGTTTTGTTCGGTGTGAAGCGGATCAAAATCCTCCGGCGGCGCACCCGGGAAAAACGCGTTTTGGGAGAGCCAAGAATCAATTCCCGCCTGCCAGTTTTTATATTGGGGGTCGCTCCATGGATTTTTCGGAGGATCGCCGAGCGGGTTTTCCCTATCGATAGACGCCAAAATAGTCGAAACAGAGCCGTACGCCCGCTCAACAACGAGCTCGGGCGGCGTAAATTCCGTTGCCCGTTTTCCGGTAACCGAATCAATGCGCACTATTTGGCCGCCGCGATATACCCCGCGCAGGACGGCTTTTTCCGGCCGTTCTTTTTCCGGGCGAGTGAAGTCTTCCGGAGGGGATTTTTCAAACGTGGTTTCAAGAAACTCGCGCCAAATGGGTGCTGCAACCATCGCGGAAAGACGCTCCCGCTCGATGGACGAGTTATCATTGTTTCCCGCCCATACACCAACAACAAGCGAGGGGGTGTATCCCACAACCCATGCGTCCCGGAAGTCCTGCGTCGTCCCTGTTTTAACCGCAACAGCCCGGTCGGGAAAGTAGAGGGTGCTCGCCTGGCCGAATATCGGCGTCCGCGCTTTGTTGTCAACAAGAATGTCAGTAATAGTGCGAGCGACCTCTGTGTCTAAAACCGGCGTTCCGCGCGGCCGCGACTCGTACAGAATTTTCCCTTTTTGATCTTCCACCGAGCGGAGCGCTGTCTTCGGGTATAAAACCCCGTCTTTTGCGAATACGCCGAACGCTGAAGTCATCTCAAGGAGAGTTACCTCCGCGCCGCCCAGAACAAGCGAGAGGCCGTAGCGATCGGGGTCTGTCAGCGTCGTGATACCCATCTGAGACGCGGTCTCAATCGAATCGCGGACACCCGCAAGGTAGAGGAGTTTTACCGAAGGGACATTGAGACTTTGGGCGAGAGCCTCGCGAAGCGACACGGGCCCTCTGAATTTTTTATCATAGTTTTGCGGATGATAGCACGCTTTTGGGTCGGTGGTCGCGGGACCCGGGGTTCCGTCCGGGTTGCATAGCGAGCTGAATTCCGTGGGGGCGTCAAACAAAACGGTTTCCGGCGCGTATCCTTTTTTGAACGCGGCCGCATACACAAACGGCTTGAATGCAGACCCCGGCTGGCGCTTTCGAAGAGCGATATTGACGTGGGGGTCAAATTTACATGTGATTCCGGGGGCGCATCCTTTTGGTTTTGGGTCCTCCCAGTAGTCGCGGGATCCGACGAGCGCGACAATTTCGCCCGTGTTCGGGTCGATCGCGACAAGGCCGGTGTTGTAAATTCCCAATGGCTCGTTTCGTTCGGCGCCGGCCCGCACCGCCGCCTCCGCGGCTTTCTGCAGGTCAGCGTCGAGGGTCGTCACAACCGTAAGGCCCCCTCGTTCGACAAAATCCTCTCCGTATTCCTTATTCAGAAGTTCGCGCACATAAAGAACGAAATGCGGCGCGATGATCGATTGTGGGTGGAGCGAAAACGATACCCGCTCCTTTTTTGCCCTTTCGGCCTCTTCTTCGCTTATAAACCCGCCATTCGCCATTTGACCGATAACCCAATCCTTGCGTACGAGAAGCTCGTCCTTGTTCGTAAAATAGTATGTCGGAGCCTTCAGAAGCGACGCGAGAATTGCCGCCTCAGCGACAGAAAGAGCCTCCACGGGTTTTGAAAAATAAATGCGGGACGCGGCAGATACTCCGTACGCGTTTGACCCGTAGGGGATCTGGTTTAAATACAATTCGAGTATTTCGTCTTTCGAATACGTTGTTTCAATGGAAAGCGCAAGGAGCGCTTCTTTGAATTTTCTCGTATAGGTCCGCTCCGCGGAAAGAATGGAATTTTTTACGAGCTGTTGCGTAATCGTTGAGCCGCCCTGTCTGATGTCTCCCGCAGAGAGGTTTTTGATGAGTGCGCGCAGGATTCCGCGCCAGTCGAGGCCTATATGGGTGTAAAAGTTAATGTCCTCGGCGGCAATCGTCGCGCTGCGGACATGCAAAGGAATGTCGGAAAGAGGGACAACGGTCCTTCGCTCGTCGCCATGGATTTCGTATAAAAGAATCGTTTCCGTCCTGTCATATATTTTCGTCGATTGCGCGACCGCGCGGTCAGCGAGACGCTTTGGGTCAGGGAGGTTTTGAAGAATAACATAGGCCGCCCACGCCGTCACAGCGACAAAAACAAAAAAACCCGATAACACGGTATAGCGCACAACGCGCCAGAAACGCTTTCGTTTTTTCTTTCCGGCAGTGCCCACAAAAATATTATAAAACAAACAGTGAAAAAATCCAGCCGCCGCGCCGTTATTCGCTTGAAGAGTTTGCTACGATATGTGATTATATGGAATAGTCTACGTATGGATTATCGAATGGCATGAAAAAGAGTGACGTCCTCACTCTCTCGTCTGAAATATTCAAGCGGGGGGTGGACCGGATTATCGGCGAAGAAGCGCTTCGCGACGCGCTTCAAAAAAAGAAAAAGCTTAAAATAAAGCTCGGCATTGACGCGACCGCGCCGTTTTTGCATATCGGCCACGCAACAACCCTTTGGAAGCTTCGCGCGCTCCAAGAATACGGCCACAAGGTTCAGCTCCTCCTGGGAGATTTTACTACGAGAATCGGTGACCCGACCGGCAGGTCAAAGACGAGGCCGGTGATCCCGCAGAAAGAAATAGATAAAAACGCACTTCGCATTCAAGCACAGGTTAAAAAAATCCTCATCCCAGATAAAAATGTTCTTGAATTCCGCCGCAACTCAGAATGGTTCGGCGCGATGAAGGCCGGAGAGTTTATGAAAATCCTTTCGTTCATTACCCACGCGCGCCTCATCGAGCGGGATATGTTCCGAGAGCGGATCCGGAAAGGAGACGAAATTTACATGCACGAATTCCTCTACCCCGTGCTCCAGGGCTACGATTCATATATGCTCAAATCAGATTGTACGATTGTCGGCTCGGACCAGCTTTTTAATGAAGCGATGGGAAGATTTTTTCAGGAAAAACTCGGAACGGCCCCGCAGGCAATCGTGACGCTCACGCTCCTCCCGGGTCTTGATGGAAAAGAGAAGATGTCCAAATCGGAAAAAAACTATATCGCGATCGAAGATTCTCCCCGGGAAAAATTCGGGAAAACAATGACGCTTCCCGACGCCCTCGTGTGTGACTATATGGCGATCTACACCGATATCCCTCTTTCGGATATCGAAGCGTGGCGCGAGAGGGTGCGGCGCGGAGAAAACCCGATGCAGGCAAAATTGTTCCTTGCGTGCGCCATCGTGCGTCGCTATCACGGAGAGGTACAAGCCAAAAAAGAGAAAGAGCACTTTATGTCGTTGTTCTCCAAAAAAGAAATTTCCGACGGGATTCCGGCGGTGGCGCTCGCATACGGAGACCAAGACGGCATTTCCGTGGTCGTGGGCACCGGCGCCGTTTCTTCAAGGTCGGAAGCACGGCGGCTCATTACGCAGGGCGCTGTCGAGGTGGACGGGGAGATACTGGGCTCCCGCGGGCGCATAGAGGTGAAGCAAGGAATCGTCATCCGAGTAGGAAAAAAACGGTTTTATAAAGTCAAATAGTCCGCGAGCGGGTATGTAAAAAAATACTCCGGCCCGGCCGGAGTATTTTCGTTCTTTTTTGTCTATTCCTCGTCGCCCTCAAGGTCGTCTGTATCCTCTTTGTCGTCCTCTTCCTCTTCGTCGTAGTCGTCCTCGTAGTCGACGTCCTCCTCTTCGTCGTAGTTTGAAATGTCTTGATCCATACGTATTGGTTCGTTCGCTTATCAAAGCGATAGCGAAACTCGACCTTTATTTAATTATTTTGTATTTTGTCGGCTTCTGAATTTTCCCAGCAGGTGGTCGGTGAAGGCGATCGCGATTGCGTCGAATACGTCGTCTTTTGCGTTCATCGATTCAGCCCCCGCGACCGAAAAGCGTATTATTTTTTCAACCGCCGGTTTTTCCGCGCGCCCGTATCCCGTGACGGCCTTTTTCACCTCAAGCGGACTATACTCCGAGAGTGTAATTTTTTGAATTGCGGCTGTCAAGAGGATTATTCCACGGGTTTCTGAAACCGCCATCGCCGTCTTTTTGTTCTTTTCAAAGTATAGTTTCTCGACCGCGAGAGAGGACGGCCGCCACTTTCGAATGATCGAGGTGAGGGAATCGTGAATACCCGTAAGGCGCGCCTGGGCGCTGTCCCGCGGCGCGCGCAAAAGCCCCGATTCAAGAAGGACGGGTTTCGAAACAGCGCAGTCAAGAACAGCGTATCCAGTAGCGGTTGTGCCCGGGTCTATTCCGAGAATAATCATAAATCACTTGTATCGCCGTTGCTATTCGTGTATACGTTTTGGACGTCATCAAGGCCCTCAAGCGCCTCAACAAGATCGTGAAGCATTTTTTCGCTTTCTGGAGACGGGGATGCGCTGGTTTTTGCGTGGTAGACGAAAGCCGTCTCTTTTGCGGCGATCCCGCGCGAGGCCAGGGCGCTTCGTACCCCTTCGATCTGGGACGGAGTTGATTCTATGACCCAGCAGGAATCATCTTTTTTAATATCAGTCGCGCCGGCGTCGATAATCGCAAGCTCAATATCATCGAGCGCCGGTCCTTTGGTCACGGAAAGGTCAGCCTCGAACGACCCGCGTTTTTCAAAATTCCAAAGAATGGATCCCGGGTCTGCGGGCCTTGCGCCGTGCCGGGAAAGGACAAGGCGTATCTCTGCGAGCGACCTGTTTTTGTTGTCGGTAATGCCTTCTATGATAACAAGGATTCCTTTCGGGCCAAGGGCTTCGCAGAGAAATTCGTGGAGTGATTCTGCGCCAGCCGCTCCAGACGCGCGCTCAATCGCGCGCTCGACGTTTTCTTTCGGAATGCCAAATGAGCGCGCGCGTTCAATCGCCGCGCGAAGGCGCTGGTTTGTCGCGGGATCGACAGATCCCGCGCGCGCCGCGACAGTGATTTCCCGCGCGATTTTCGAAAAAAGGATTCCGCGTTTCTGGTCGGTCGTCGCCTTCTTATGCTTTATTTGCGCCCACTTCGAATGCCCCGACATGGTTTTTACTCTTGCGGTTTTTGAGCGAGCGCGCGCTCGTCGGCCGCCGCCATCTTTCCCGCACCCGCAGACTGCATAATAAGATCTTTGAGCGTCTGGAGGCGGGGAACGTCATGAATATAAAAATCTCGCTCGCCCGCGGTTTGTATCCGGATTGTTCCGAACCCGAGAAGGGTCTCGATAATGCCGTGGACCTCGATCGTGATGTCCTGTACGCGAGAAAGCGGGATTTCTGACACCTCGCGGCTGAAAAGCCCGTGTTGTTCAACGTCGATGATGCGTTTCGTCGTGATGATCCACGTATCAAGAAAGTAGTCAATCCATTCGTGGAACAAAAACGCGGCAAGGAGCGCGAAATAGAGCACGAGGAAAAAGTTTGTCGCCGGACGGAAAAGCTCGGGAGGGAAGAAGCGCTCGGCGTACGGAAGAAAGAGCATCACAACAACGGGGAACAAAAGAATCCCCAAAAACAAAAGGAGGGTGCGGAGCATGACGAACCAATGTTTCCATACAATGATGAGGATTTTTTCGTTTTCGTAAAGAGAGATCATGCTATTTCGGCGAAGTCACGTACAGTTCGAACAAAAAAAACGATGAAAGGACGAATAAAAGGAACGAGAGGATGATGAAAATCAAAGAAATGAGTTTCGGGGCCCGGTGCCCCGGAACGGAAAACCGGGTGATGTGGTATATCATGGAAGCCGTAAAAAAAATATAGAGCACCCAGAAGACGAGGAAGGCAATTGAGAAAAACGAGAATAGCATGTGGTTAGGTGATGAGCGGTTTTTGGACGGGCAGAGAGCGCCCGAGGTGGGAGTACGCGCGCTCTGTGGCAACCCGGCCGCGGGGCGTTCGCTCAAGAAACCCCAATTGCATGAGATACGGCTCGTAGACCTCCACAATAGTATCTTCTTCCTCGCTTGTCGCGGCCGCAAGCGCCTGAAGCCCCACGGGCCCGCCGGAAAACGTTGTCACGACAACGTCGAGAATCCGCCTGTCCATCGGCTCAAGCCCAAGGTCGTCGATTTCAAGGAGCGCGAGCATCTTTTGCGCGGTCTCGTCGGTGATGGTTCCGGTGCCGTGGACCTGGGCCCAGTCGCGGCAGCGCTTAAGGAGCCGGTTTGCGACGCGCGGGGTGAACCGCGACGAGCGCGCAATGCGCGCGATTGCATCCGCGTCGATTGGCGTTCTCAAAAGCCGCGCGGAGCGGGAAACAATAGTCCCCAAATCTTCAGCGGTGTAAAAAGTAAGCCGGTAGCTTGCGCCAAATCGCGATCGAAGCGGCCCGGATAAAAGCCCCGCGCGAGTCGTTGCGGCAATAAGGGTGAACGGAGGCAATTCAATCTGGATGGTGCGCGCCGAGGGGCCCTTCCCGATAATGATATCAAGAGTCCTTGATTCCATCGCAGGATAGAGCACCTCCTCGATAAGTTTGTTCAGGCGGTGAACCTCGTCGATAAAAAGAATATCTCCCGGCATGAGGTTTGTGAGGATTGATGCAAGATCTCCCACGCGCTCTATCGCGGGGCCCGAGGTCACGCGTATATTCGTATTCATCTCTCTTGCGACAAGGTGGGCCAAAGACGTTTTTCCGAGTCCGGCCGGGCCGGACAGGAGAACGTGCTCAAGCGGCTCTCCGCGTTTTTTCGCAGCATCGATAAAAACGCGGAGATTTTTTTTCACGTGGTCTTGGCCGATATACTCCGCCCATTCCTTCGGCCGGAGCGCAAGATCAAGCGCGGGGTCGTCGCGCTCCTTCTTTTTCGCGACATCTCCGTCAGTTGACATGCGGTAGTTTTAGTGATATAATGGGCGTATTCATATGAGAGATGAAAAGGGGGATGACCCCTTTTTAATATCGTAGTGCCGATCGAGGTCGTGGACAATTAAGGCAAATCTCACGAGGCGCCTTAAAGGGGATTGTTACACCAGGGCTGTCTGGTTCTCCGTACTTGATATTTCGAAATTTCGATATATCGAGTGTAGCGAGCTGGACAGTGCCTGGGAACAATCCTAACCTCCGTGTTCCTATACCGGAGTAATTGTCCACGGCCTCGGCCGGCATTTTTTATTCAGTTCCTATGACGCGATCGACCTCGTTAAAATTCGTGACCCCGGCGATTATTTTCAATATTCCGTCTTCGCGAAGCGTCATCTGCCCCTGGCGGCGCGCCTCGCGCTTGATTTCATATTCCGAGGGCGATTTCAAAATAAGCTCCTGGATTTTCTCATCGATCAAGATGATTTCAAATACGGCGATGCGCCCCTTATAGCCGATGCCGTTGCAGGTTTTGCAGTCGCCATCCGTGCGCGCCTCCGACACGTTCCATTCTTCTTTTGGGGGGAGCGGGATTGTTTTCGGAAGGTCTTTGAGCTCGTCTGCGATTCGTTTCTCAAGCGGCGCGCCAATATTCGTTTTTGTTTTGCAGTCGTTGCAGAGGCGGCGCACCAGGCGCTGTGCCATGGAAACGTTTATGGCGGGCGCGATGATTGCGGGGTTCACGCCGAGGTTTATCAAGCGAGGCACGGTTCCCGCGGCGTTATTCGTGTGCAGGGTCGAGAAGACGAGGTGCCCGGTGAGCGCCGCGTTCATCGCGGTTTCCGCGGTCTCGAGATCGCGGATTTCTCCGACGAGGATGACGTCCGGGTCCTGGCGCACGATCGAACGAAGTCCGCGCGCGAAGTCATACCCCTCCTCCGGGTGAACCTGCGTTTGCTCAATCCCCTTCAGATGGTATTCGATCGGGTCTTCAATGGTGATGACTTTTACCTCCGGGTTGTACACTTTCTGGATAAACGCATAGAGCGTCGTTGTTTTCCCTGATCCCGTGGGGCCGGTTGTGAGAATCATGCCGTTCGGGCGCCTAAGTTCCCGGTCGAGATCCTTGATCATCCACGGCCGCATGCCCATTTCTTCGAATGTCACGCGGATTGATTCCGGATTCAATATCCGAAGAACGATATTTTCTCCGTAGGGTCCGGGAAGCATGGATGCGCGGACCTCGATTTCAATATTCGTCTTGATCGTGAAGCGTCCGTCCTGCGCCTGATCGTGGATATTCAATTTCATTTCGGAAATGAGCTTAATCCGCGAAAGGAGCAGCGTATAGAGTTTTTTCGGAAGCTCGATCACGTCTTGCAAGACTCCGTCCATGCGGTAGCGGAGCCGCGCGGTCTCAAGCTGGGGCTCGATGTGAATGTCAGACGCATTGACCGCAAGGGATCCCGCAATCAATACCTCGAGAGAATCCGTTGTTCTTCCGTAAAATGTCCGTTCGATGCGCTCTTTCACCGCAGAGATGTCTTTCAGCATCTCGCGGATTGAGTTTATCTTCTCGCTCGATACCCGGACCGCGCCCGCCTCGGTGTGCTCTTCCGAGGGGACCTTTCGGTAAAATTCCCAGCCATGTTCCAATCCTTCTTTTGACCCGATATACACCTCAACCGTATACCGGTCTTCCTCGAGATGCTTCAGGACCCCTTGCGTCTCTTCACGGTCGGGATTCCGCACCGCGATTTTTATATGCCGCCCGACTGCCTGGAATACGAGGCATTCGCCGAAACGAGCGCGCTCTTCCGGGAGGATTTTCACCGCATCGATCTCAACCGGAAATAACAAAAGGTTTATGTACGGAAGCTTGTAGCGATCCGCAACAATTTTCGCCACGTCTTCCGATTCCTTTTTTCGAAGGGACGCGAGGCGGCGATTGAATTTTTCATCAGAGATATCAGGCATGAAAAGCGCCAGTCGTCAGCGCGCGCGTGGTGAGCGCAAAACTTGGCTGGCTTATCCCATTGTATTTCAAAGAGCGTACCCGAGCAACGAACCGACGACGTCTTCCGCTTCTTTGAATGTTTCAAACGTGTGCGGGAGGAGGATACCGCCGTCAATCCATTCGCTCCCCCTTGATTCGGAAATCCGCGCAAGAACAGCGTCGTCTCCCGCGACGTACCCGCGAACGCGAGAGTCTTTCGCGCTTTGGAAAAGGAGTACGAGCGCCCGCTCCCACGGGACTTCCCGGGAAAGCGCGCGTAAGACCTCAGGGGCGTCTGATTCGTCGCGTCCTGTTTTTTCAAAATCCTCCGACGTAAGAAACGACCAAAACACCCGGTCATCAAAATCGCTTTTTGAGCGGACATGCGCGCGTCCGATGAGCTGGACCAAGGAGAGGGGCTTTCGCTCGCGCGAAAGCGCGAGCGCCTCGGAAATATCAGCGCCCGCGCGCATGAGTTCAGAAACCACAAGCACGGTTTCCGGGGCGAGCGAGCGTGCGGTAAGCCCCCGGGTTGCCGCAAGGATTCCGGCCAAGAGAAGCGTTGCCTCGTGTTCTTCGGGGGGAAGTTTTTCAAGCGCGCCTACGATGGAATAGGCGATCTCCGAATGTGGCCGCTCTTCGGCAATAGAAATTTCGCCGAAGGGTTTCGGGTTCTTTGAGGAGGTGATTGCGACAATCGGGGTCCGCGTAAAAATATCCGGGTCATCCGCGATTGCGCCGGAAACCGATTCAATATTCGATATGCCAAGGGAGAGTATGGAATCGCACTGAAGTTTCCCTTCTCGGAACGAAACGTGCTCTTGCTGGATCACCGAGCTTCTGGGGGAGAAGATGACGTCGATTCTCGAATCCGTTTTTTCGTAGCGAAGCTCGGACGCGGGGGAGCGCGCGGTATCGAGCGATATCACGAATTCTTTCGGGAGCTTTTGCGTTTTTTCCAAAAAAGGGAATCTGGCGTTTCCTGCGTAGCGCGGGATTTCTATCGCGTGGAGAAACCCGACGGTTTTGTTCCGTTTTGAAAGCGCGCGCGAAAGCACTTCCGCCGCGGCAAGGACGTCAAGCGGCGGATGCTCCGGAAGCAACAGCCCGACGTGCTCTCCTTTTTCCAAAAAATCAATTGCGCGGGATATGTCCATACTGGTCGCTATAAAGTGTTCCCATTCGTAGCGCGATTGCGCGGGTGAGTCAACGAAGGGTTACGCACAGGATAGATTATACACAATAACTTGACCTTTTTGTCTATTTCCTGTATAATGTGTGTATGTTCCCTAAGTAATTACCAGCCATTTAATCTGAACTGTTAAAGGTGCTTCTTCGGAAGTGCTGGAAAACAGCTAAGATACGGCATTCCTGAGTACGAGCGGTCCCCCTGCAGAAATGTAGGGAGGTGCCACTCGTACGGGCGGGTGGCACCTTTGTGTGCTTGACCCGTTAACCCGCCCCCTCTTGGGGCAAGGAGATGGCCATGAAAAAGTTCGTGGCGGTTGTGATCGCGCTCGTCGCGGTCATGTTCGCGCCCATGGTGGGCGCGACCCGAGTCGAGGCGGGTGGCCTCGGTGATATCTTCAATGGTAACTCGTCGTTGGAGAGGGTCCTCGGCGCGGGCGCGATCGGCGCTGCTGCCGGGGCAGCTGGCGGCGCGATTCTCGGCAAGGACATCGGGCCTGCCAAGGGCGCGATGGCAGGTGCCGCAATCGGCGGCATCATCCAGTTCGCGCTCGAGGCAACGGACAACGTTCCGATCAGCTGTGGTCGGGACGAGGTCTACCGTGACCCGCGGACCGGTCAGGTCTACTGCGGTGGCCAGGGGCAGTACGCTCCGGCTCCGCAGTACGCTCCTGTTTCGGGCTATCCGCAGCCAGGTCCCATCACCGGGCCGGTGATGTGCATCCAGCCGGGTCCGCCGTGTGGTGGTCGCGTGGTGGTGCATGAGCACCATCACTACAAGGTGGTGCCAGTGGGCGGGCACGGAGGACATCGCGGCGGTAGGAATCGTGGTGGGTACCAGTGGGGTGTCCCGCCCCAGATGCCCAACTGGGGTGGTAGGCCGGTCGTTGGTGGGCCAACTCCCCACATTTCGACCTGCCAGGCCTACCCGCACCTGTGCAGAAGCTCCCTCGGCTACATGAACGGAAGGTTCGAGGGCGCTGAGAATCGCGCCTTCACCGACTGGTATCAGAATCGCCGGCTTGAGGACAACCTGGCTCGCGAGAGGCGGGCCTGGGAGCAGGAGGCGGGCCGGTTCGGGTACTGGGAGGGGTTTTCTGGCGGCGGCGGACATCAGTAGTATCCCGCCCGGCCAGGCTGGTAGTACAACAGACAAGCCCCGTGCGCGAAACACATGCGCGCGGGCAAAGGAGGGGCTCTTGCAGTGAATCGCAAGAGTGAGAAATCAAAACGCCGCTTGAGGTCAAACCTCGGCGGCGTTTCCCTTTCTTCTCCGGAAAACTTTTTATATCCATAACCCATAATGTATCTATGCTACGCTATAGCGCAGCATAGATACATGCAATTTTTCTGGAAATTTCTTTGTTGAAAGAAAAAGGCGCGCGGGCGCGCAAACCCGTTTTCGGCAACTTCGATTTCTAGACGCTAAGGAGCGCCTCTGCTACGCTTTCAATATGCACATCCGCACGAAAAACAAGAGGGAGACCGAAAAAATTGCCTCGATTCTTGCAAAAGAAGTGGCGCGCGCGCGCGTCGGGAAAGGCGCGGCAATTATCGCGCTTTCCGGAAATCTCGGCGCGGGGAAAACAACATTTGCGCAAGGGTTTGCTCGAGCGCTCGGCATCCGCGAGCGCGTATTGAGTCCGACATTTGTCATAATGAAAATATACGCGGTCCAAAAGCGCATATGGACTCGGCATTTTGTCCATATTGACTGCTATCGCATGCGTTCCGCGTGCGACATCGCGCCCCTTGGCGTAAAAGAAATTTTTAAAGATACGCGGGCGATTGTGGTAGTCGAGTGGCCCGAGCGGATCCGCCGATTGATTCCAAGAAATGCGTTATGGGTCCGGTTTCGGCACGGGAAGCGGGAGAGTGAACGAGATATCTATATTCTGCGTAAATAATTTTCAATTTTCAATAAATTTTCCATTTGAGCAATGTTTCATTGAGACATTCATTGAAAATTGAGAATTGTAAATTTCCTTTAGTGTATGAAGAAACTTATTTTACTCGATACCCATGCAATAATACATCGGGCGTATCACGCGCTTCCGCCATTGACGTCGCCTTCTGGCGAGCCTGTGGGCGCGGTGTACGGCTTTACCTCGATTCTTTTGCGGATTTTGCGAGAGCTTAAACCCGACTATATCGCGGCCGCGTTCGACCTTGCGGGCCCCACGTTTCGCCACGTCGTCTATGAGCGCTACAAAGCACAGCGTCCAGAAACGCCGTCTGATTTAGCGCCTCAGTTTTCATATGTTCGCGAAGTGCTGGATGCCTTCAGTATCCCGATCATTCAAAGAGAAGGATATGAGGCGGACGACATCATAGGGACGCTTGCGAAAAAATTCGAGAGTAAAAAGGATATCGAAGTTCTTATTGTGACCGGGGACAATGATGCGTTTCAGCTTGTGCGGCCGCGCGTCAAAGTGTATGCCATGCGAAAAGGGATTACCGATACGGTCATCTACGACGAGGCCGCGGTTCGCGAGCGCTACGGCCTTACGCCTCGCAAACTCATTGATTTTAAGGCGCTCAAAGGCGATCCCTCGGACAATATCCGGGGCGTCAAAGGGATCGGAGAAAAAACCGCAACAGAACTTATTCAAGAGTTTGGTTCGATCGAGCAAATGTATAAGGCGCTCAAGAAGCGTACGCGGCCAAAATCAATTTCCGAATCAGTTGTCAAAAAACTTCTCGAAGGCGAAAAAGACGCAAAGATTTCCAAAGAGCTTTCTACGATCCACACCGAGGTGCCGGTTGAGTTTTCGCTTGATGCGGCGGCGGTAAATGCCCCCGAGGCGCATCCTAATATTCCCCGCGTTCTCGAGCGGTTCGGGTTTTCAAGTCTCGCAAAAAGAATGAGTAGCGTGAAATCCGCGCCAGAACCAAAAGACGCGCAAGCAAGCTTTTTTTCAAGCACGAACGCTTCAACAAAGAAGATAACCGCGATTCAGGATTTCGGGGGCATTGCGGAAGGGGTTCGCGCAGGCAGAGCCGGTTTTTTCCTCAAGGGCCGCGAACTCTATGCGGTTATCCGCGGGGAAGAAGAGGTATATTGGATTGATGACGCGGTTCTTTCGGGCCGCGCGGCGCGAAGCGCATTTGAAGGGACCATCGCGGCCTACGACGGAAAGCACGTTTTAAAACACCTTCGAAGCCGCGGCATTGGAACCGCCATCTCGTTTGATATTCTGATCGCGGCCTATGTCGCGTCTTCGGGTTCCCGAGATTTTTCTCCCGAGACCCTTCTTATGCGGGAGTTTCGGATCTCCGGAGGGGATGACCCCGCGCTCTTCGGCGCGCATTTTTTCAGTCTCATTGATTTTTGCGAAAAAAAGCTTTCGGAAGGCAGGCTCCGCAAAGTGTTTGACGAAATCGAAGTGCCCCTTATTCCGGTTCTTTTCAGAATGGAGGAGCGGGGCATTTCTCTTGACTCCGCGTTTTTGCGCAAGCTCTCCGGAGAAATTTCTGGAAAAATCAAAAAACTCGAGAAAGACATTTTTTCGGCTGCGAAGGAGGAATTCAACATAAATTCAACCCAGCAGCTTTCCCGAATTTTGTTTGAGAAATTGGAAATCGGAACAAAGGGGCTCAAGAAAACCCAAAAAGGCGGAAAAATATCCACGCGCGAGTCAGAGCTCGAGAAGCTGAAGGACACCCATCCGATTATTGCGAATATTCTTTCCTACCGCGAGCTCGCGAAGCTCGAATCAACGTATATCGATGCGCTTCCCGCGCTTGTGAATCCGAAAACAGGGCGGATCCATACGACGTTTAACCAAACCGGAACCTCAACCGGACGCCTCTCTTCACAAGACCCGAATCTTCAGAATATTCCGATTATGTCAGAGTACGGAAAAGAAATCCGGAAAGCGTTTGTTGCGTCTTCCGGTTTTGTCCTCGCCTCGTTCGACTATTCCCAAATTGAGCTTCGGGTTGCGGCCCACATGGCGGGCGACAAAAAAATGATCGAGGCGTTTCGCGCGGGGCGCGATATTCACGCCGCGACTGCCTCCGAGGTTTTCAATATCCCGCTTGGGAGCGTGACGGCAGAGCAAAGGCGCGCGGCCAAAACATTGAATTTCGGGATTCTCTACGGCATGGGTGCATCAGCCCTTTCGGCCTCCGCCGGCATGGGGCGGGATGAAGCGCGCGCGTTTATAGACGAATACTTCCGCGATTTTTCCGGAATTGCACACTACATCCAGGAAACAAAAGAATTTGCCGAAGCGAACGGATACGTCGAGACGCTTTTTGGCCGCCGCCGCTATATTCCGGAAATTTATTCTTCTAATTGGCAAGTGAAGCGCGAGGCAGAGCGGATGGCGGTAAATATGCCGATACAGGGGACAGCGACAGGCGACATTGTAAAGCTCGCGATGATAAAAATTGATGAGTGGGTGCGCCGGGAAAACCTCGAAGAAAAAATCCGCATGCTTTTGCAGGTGCACGACGAGCTCGTGTTTGAGATACAAAAAGATTTTGCGGACACGGCGGTGGAAAAAATAAAAGCGCTTATGGAAAGCGCGGCGAGTTTAAAAGTTCCGCTTGTTATTGATGTCCACACCGGCCCCAATTGGGGAAAATAGGAATACCGGAAAAAGAGTGATTAAATTTTTAGGAGTTTGAAAAATACCGATGTATCTATCCTACGCTATAGCGTAGGATAGATACATTCATGTTTTTTTCTTTCGGGCTTGAAAATCAAAGCAAAAGCGCAATATTTGCAAAATTCTGTATTTATGATATAATATAGAGTAGAAAAGGAGGTGCGCCATGGCGTACTTGATCGCGTGGATTCTGGTTCTTCCGGTGGCGCTCGCGTGGGTTCTTGCCTCTTCACCCCTGTGGTTCTCATTCATGGTCCTTGGGTGGCGAGATGCCGCCCGCACGGTTGCTGTCCGTCCGGTTCTCATTCTTCAGGAATGGACCGCGCCGCGGCTCACAGAGCTTCACCATCTCCTCTGGGCGCGCATCGGCCCGTGGACCATCGCGGTCTACGCCGCGATCGTTCTCATCATAATACTCATCGGCTCGCCGTAGACGAGCCAGAAAGGAGGAAACCGTCCCGTACTCACGTGCGGGATTCAGTATTTTACACACAGAGACCAAGTGGTATACGATATTGGTATGCTCTACCTTCTCTACGGCCCTGATACATATCGGTCGCGCCGCAAGCTCAATGAAATAATCGAAGAATACCGGAAAAAAACCGGAGCGAATTTCCAAGTGCATCAATTCGATGCCGATGAAGACGATCCGGCGCGAGTCCGCGCGGCAACAGAGTCGGGATCGCTCTTTTCAGCAAAGCGGCTTGTCGTTCTTCGATATCCGTTTTCCGGGAAAGCAGATTTTGAACCGTTCGCTGAACTCGCGAAGCGTTCCGCAAAATCAAAAGAAGTATTTTTGATATTTTGGGATCGGGAAATCACAAAAAGCGCCTCCGAAAAGCTCGCGAAAGCAATGCCTTATGCGGAAAAAGAGCAGGAATTTCTTTTGCTCGAAGGCCGCGCGCTTGAATCTTGGATCGTGAGCGAAGCGTCTCGCCGATCGATTTCGCTTTCGTGCGAGGACAAAGAAAGATTTCTTTCCTACGGCGGAGATTTGTGGAGGACAGTAAACGAGCTCGATAAATTCGCGGTAGCGGCGAGCCAGGCGCCGTACAGAAAAAACGTTTCATCATCGGTGTTTTCTCTCGGAGATACCTTTTTTACATCAAAAAAGGAAGGGCTTTTCCATATTTTGAATCTTTTGCGCGCGGGAGAGGACGCACTTGGCCTATTTGCGTATTTAGCGAATCACGCGCGAACGCTTGCCGCCGTGCGCCTGTTCTCTGAGAAGCGCATCCCTGTTCCGCAGTCGTTTCGCATTCATCCGTTTGTCCAAAAAAAAGCCGCCGTCGTCGCGCGAAACATGGCCGGAGAATCCTTTCACGGCCTGTTTCGTTTGCTTTGGGAAGAAGACCGCAAAATAAAAACCGGGGAGCGAACCCCGGAACACTCGCTCGAACGCATACTTATGCGAAAGTAAGCGTTTTTATGCGCTTCATTTTTTAAGCGCTCCAGAAACGAGTTTTGCCGCGCGGGATTTGAAACGAGACGCCTTGTGTGTTGCGATGACGCGGGTCTTTGCCGCTTTATCTATTGCTTTATAAAATGCGGAGAGTGCGGCATCAATACCGTCAAGTTTCCCGGTTGATACGGATTTCTCGATTTTTCTAAGAAGCATTCGATATGCTTCTTTTTTTTCTGTATTTCGCTCGCGGCGGCGTTCTGACTGCCTAAGCGCTTTTTTTGCTGATTTTGTGATTGGCATACCACAAAAGATTACTACGTATTGATAAAAAAGTCAACAAAATTAATATTTATTTTTCGCCTGAGGGTTTCTTAATTCGGTCCCGAATTTTTGCTGCGCGCTCAAACCCGGTAGTAACTCTTCGACTGCCACAATGCGGCAAATACGAGAATGGTCGAAGACTACTACCGGGCGAAGTCCATTTCCTAAGTACTAAATTTTCTAATTTTATCGCGTATTCTTGCCGCGAGTTCAAAGTTGAATTCCTTCGCTGCTTTTTTCATTTGCCGGCGAAGCTCTTTGATGATTTGTTTTGCGTTGCCTTCGGGAAGCGCATCTTCCTCGGCCAAGATTTCTTCGCGGAGGGACTTCCGGATTTCCTTTTTTATTTCTTTCGGCGTGATGTTGTGGGCTTTATTGTATTGGGCCTGAATGTTTTGCCTGCGTTCGGTTTCGCGGATCGCGGCTTTCATTGAGCCAGTTACAGTGTCCGCATAGAGAATCACTTTTCCGTCAATGTGCCGAGCTGCGCGGCCGATGATTTGTAAAAGAGTTGTTTCATTTCGCAAAAATCCTTCTTTGTCCGCGTCCAAAATCGCGATGAACGAAACCTCGGGAAGATCGAGTCCTTCGCGCAAAAGGTTTATTCCCACAATAACGTCGTGCGTTCCCTCGCGGAGTTTTTTTAATGTCTCGGTGCGCTCGAATGTTTTTATTTCCGAATGAAGGTATTCGGCTTTGATGCCCGCTTCCGTGAGGTATTCGGCGATGTCTTCTGCAAGGCGTTTGGTTAGGGCCATCACAAGCGAGCGCTCGCCTTTTTTGGCGCGGCCGCGGATTTCTTTGATAACGTCCCGAATCTGATTTTTTGTGGGCCTGATTTCTATTTTTGGATCAAGGATTCCCGTGGGGCGGATGAGTTGTTGGACTACATGCGCGCCCGATTCTTGTATTTCGTATGGCGCGGGCGTTGCCGATGCGTAGACAACCGAAGAAATCTTTTTGTCGAATTCAGCGAACGTGAGCGGCCGGTTGTCAAGCGCAGACGGCAGGCGAAACCCATAGTCAATGAGGGTTTTTTTGCGAGATGCGTCTCCGGCGTGCATCCCGCGAATTTGCGGGATTGTTGCGTGGGACTCATCTATGACCGTGAGAAAATTTTCTCCGTGCGCGTAGCGGAAGTAGTCGATGAGTGTATGCGGAGGCGAGCCGGGCTCGCGAAACGAAAGCTGGCGTGAATAATTCTCAATTCCATTGACAAACCCCGTTGAGCGAAGCGTTGCGAGGTCGAATTCCGTACGCTCGCGCAGGCGCTGGGCCTCGAGAACTTTCCCATTTTTTTTGAACTCCGCGAGGCGCAGGGCAAGCTCGGTTTCAATATTTTTCATTGCAAGATCGAACGTATCGTGAGGCGTCACAAAATGCTTTGCCGGGAAAATTTTGAAGCGAGCGGCGTCGCGCCCGGCGTTTTTTTTCTTGAAATCCGTTTTTTCAATCTTGATTGATTGAACAGAGCCCTTTTCTATTTCAACGCGGACAATGTCTTCCGCGGTCGGGAGACGGATCTCAACGGTATTTTCCCGGACGCGGAAGTGTCCCTGCCTGGGGTCTATGGGATTTCTCGTATACTGGAGCGCGGTAAGCGCGGCGACGAGCGATTTTTGGCTCATGCGCGCGCCCGTTTGGATGTCGAGCGCCGCGTGCTGATACTCTTCCGGGCCCCCAATGCCGTATATGCAGGAGACAGAGGCGACAATAACGACGTCGGGACGCGAGAGAAGGGACGCGGTCGAGGCGTGGCGCAACGAGTCAATCACCTCGTTTATTTTCGCATCCTTTTCTATATACGTATCGGACTGCGGGATATAGGCCTCGGGCTGGTAGTAGTCGTAATAGGAAACAAAATAGTGTACGGCACTTTCGGGAAAAAATTCTTTGAATTCCTGGTAGAGCTGGGCCGCGAGAGTTTTGTTATGGGAAATAACAAGCGTCGGGAGACCGGTGCGTGCAATCACGTTTGCCATGGTAAATGTTTTTCCGGAACCCGTGACACCCAAAAGCGTTTGGCGCTTCACTCCCGCGTCAATATTTTTTGTGAGCATATCGATCGCCGCCGGCTGATCGCCGGTCGGAGAAAAAGGCGCTTTCAATATGAAATTTGATTTTTTTATCATTGGGTGATATCGTCGAAAAAAACAGAGGAGATCCGATGAACGCTTTTATTCTTGCCGCTCTTTTGCTCCTTTTTTTGCCAGAGTTCCCGCGCGCAGAAACAGCGACTCCGCCTTGCCCAGATGATATAACATTTGATGATTCTTCGTGGGTTCTCCGGCAGGTGTCTGTGTCCTCTGACAACGCGAGCGACTACGCCCACCGCGCCTGGAAACGCGTGTTTGCCTACCAGCCCGATTACGCGAAACGATTCCGGAAGGAATTCCACCCCGCGTGCTTTGCCGAAGTACATTCATTCGTCGTCGAGCGCCATCAACGCTGGGTGGCAAAACGCGTCGTATCAGAACGAGGAACGCGGGCGTTTCTCCTTCTTTCAAACAACACGTGGGTGGAAGGAACGGGCATTACGGTCTATAAATTTATCGGAGACCCTTCCCGTCCCGCATTCTTTGCGGTTCTAGAAAAAGACGGCAAACCCGTTGCCGAACGGAGGATCGATCTTCCACCGCTCTTTCTCCCCCAGCCGTTTCAGGGGGCGCGATAGACAATACGGAGCCGCTTCCCCCGGCTCTTTTTTCGTCAAAAACATGGTACCATATCGGTATGATTTCATCTCTTCGGGGGACAATTCTTTTGAAAGGGGAGAAGTTTGTTATTGTGGAAGCCGGCGGCATCGGGTTCAAGGTATTCGGAACCGCAGAAATGCTTCGTAAAATACCGGAGAGCGGAGGCGTGGTCAATCTATGGACGCACGAGCATATCCGGGAAGACGCGCGCGAGCTCTACGGATTTTTACATTTTTCCGAGCTCGAACTTTTTGAACTTTTGATTTCGATTTCCGGCATAGGCCCGAAAGGCGGGCTTGGGGTTTTGGCAATCGCGCCGGTTGATACGCTCAAAAAAGCAATCGCTGCGGGGGATACTTCTTACCTTACGCGGGTGTCCGGCATCGGCAGGAAGACAGCGGAGAAAATAGTCCTTGAATTGAAGGAAAAGCTCTCTGGGAGAGGTGTGATACTCGAGGCGCCGGAGCTCAAAGAAGAGGCCGATGCCCTGGAAGCGCTCGTTTCGCTCGGCTATACGCAAAAAGACGCGCGCGACGCGCTCGCAGGATCAGACTCCGCAAAAAACGCAGAGGCGCGCATAAAGGCCGCGCTTGCGAAGCTGGGAAGGAAATAATGCAATGATACATCAAGTGAATCATTCGGTCAGGGGCGCGTGGTTTCTTTTTACCCGCGTGTTGTCCGGGAAAAAGATAGAGCCCGGCGCCGCCGGACGGACGGGCGGCGAGAGCCGCCGCGCGCTTTCCGTTCTCTACGCCTCGCTCGGCGCGTTCACTCATTTTTATGGAGCGTCGCTTGCGCTTCTTTTCTTTACGAAAAGCCACGCGCTCTATCCTGTTTTCATTAACGTACTCGACGCGTTTGAAGAGCCGTATCTCGGATCCCTTGGCATCTATGTGGTGCTCAAAGAGATTTCAAAGCGATCCGGCGCCGGCGGGCGCACGCGCCACGGCGAGTATTTCGTTCTCGCGTGGGGTTTATTGCTCATTGCGTCGACCGCATACACCGTGTTTTCACCCGCGTACGAATTCAATCTCGTCTACAAGCTGATTCTCACGAACGGAATCGCGACCATCATGATATATATAGGAAGTGTTATTCACCCCGTTACCAGAAGGCAAGGACCGGGAAGCAATGAGGGAACCTCTGTCGAGCGCGAAGCGTTTTCATCGTCGGGAGGACGCGGTAACGGGGTTCATCGCTAACAGGCCGGGTGTGGAAAGCGTTATTCGAGCATTGCGGAGAATGATTCCCAAAGGCGTGTTTCGCGCGGTTTCGCCGTTTTATCATTTCTTCATGGCTTTTTGGTCCGCTCTTTTTTACGGATTTCCGTCCCGACGCCTCTACGTTATCGGAGTGACCGGCACAAAGGGGAAGACGACGGTTGTCCACCTCCTGCATCACCTGCTTGCGTCGTCCGGCGCCAGAGTCGCATCCTCTTCGTCCCTCGGCATTCGCATCGGGGAGGACTCGTTCGAGCACGCTTCAAAAATGACGATGCCGGGGCGGATGGCGGTCCAGAAATTCCTCCATGATGCTCGCCGCAGAGAATGTGACTATGCGATTATCGAAGTGACATCAGAAGGGATACGCCAATTTCGCCACCGGTTTATTCGTTTCTCTAGCGCGATCATGACATCGATACATAAAGAGCATATTGAGTCCCATGGGAGTTTTGAGGCGTATCTTCGGGCGAAACTTGATTTGTTTTGGCGGCTTCCGAAGCACGCCGTTGCGGTGTTAAATGAGGACGACGAATTTTATGATCGGTTTTCTGCCGCGACCGCGGCAAAAAAAATGACGTATTCGTTCT
>MHQD01000025.1:954-8720 GCA_001822215.1 Candidatus Sungbacteria bacterium RIFCSPHIGHO2_01_FULL_50_25 | reverse complement strand
CTTTTATATTCCCCGTCTCATCGCGGATCACCGCCTCGGTAAGCGCCATGCGCTTCCGGAACGTCCGGTGCACTGAAATTTTTTCCACCGTACCCCGCAGTGTCACCGTCTCTCCCAAGAAAACATCGGCGATCTTTTTTTCGTTTGAAAAATCTTCGTACCGTGATGGAAAATGGAACAAAAGATCGCGAACCGTCTCTATCCCAAGGCGCTTAAGCGCAGGAAGAATCCGCTTATCAATCCGGCCGGCATCTTGAATTGGCGTATGAATCGAAATTGCCATATTGATACTCTACGGACGGAGAAGAAAAAAGAAAAGGCACCGACGGAGAGTCAGTATGCCTTACATTACCCGCTGCCACTCTGCAAGCAGGTTTTTGCATTCAAAGGATTTCTCCGTTTTCTTCTCGTATATGTTCAACAAGAAGACAGATAGGTATACTGATAGAGGAACAAAATCGTAGCCGCATATCATGAAACCGATTACCCATTCGAAAATAAAAAACAGCGAAGCATTGGCGATCACGGGCCTTCGCAAAGACGCGCTTGGAATCATGGAAGCCGGCCTTCGCGCCATCGATACCCACGCAGTCATATCAAGCGCGATTCGCGCCGATGAGTCAGCGATTGAGATACTGGGCGAGCGCTTTGAAACAGAAGAGTTGGGAAGAATCATTGTCGCCGGAGTCGGAAAATGCGCATTCGCCGCCGCGGAAGCGATCGAGCGCATCCTCGGCGATCGGATTACTGACGGAGCGGTCATCGACCTTCGAACAGGCATATCCCTAAAGCGAATCAAAACACTCACGGGAACCCACCCGTTTCCGTCAGACATAAACGTCCAGCACGCCGAAACCATGGTCAAGCTTTTGAACCGGCTCACGGAAAAGGATTTGGTGCTTTTTGTGGTGTCCGGCGGAGGATCGACGCTCCTCTGCCTTCCGAACGACGAAGGATGCGAAGAAGAAAGCACCATCCTCAGTCTCCTTACTCTCCGAGGCGCGACCATTAAAGAAACAAACACAGTGAGAAAACATCTGTCCCTTGCGCGCGGGGGCAATCTTGCAATGTATGCATACCCCGCCCGCGTGATCTCCCTCATATTCTCAGATATACCGGGAGATGATATCGAATTCGTCGCTTCCGGCCCGACAACGCGGGACTCAACGACGATTGAAGACGCCCGCGCGATCCTCGAACGCCATCGCATATTCGAACAGTGCAAAACGCCTTTGTGCGGACTTATCGAGACGCCAAAAGAAGAAAAATATTTCAAGCGAGTCCGAAACATCCTTGTGGCTTCAAATATGGTCGCGCTCGAGGCCATGTCTCGCGAAGCGTCAGAACTCGGCTATGCGCCGTCGATCCGCAATGCCAAACTCGAAGGAGAAGCCCGCAAAGTCGCGCATGACATCATCGATGCGCTCCGCCCCCAACCCGCGAAAACCGCTCACCTCTATGCGGGCGAGACAACGGTCACGCTCTCCCCAGACCACGGACGCGGAGGACGGAACCTTGAATGCGCGCTTGCCGCGCTTTCCTATATCGGGGAAAATGAACTTATGATATCGCTCGCGTCTGACGGCCACGATAACGGCGAGTATGCGGGAGCGATTGCCGACACCCATACCCGGCAAAAAGCGGACGAGCTCGGCATCAATCGCGAAATATATCTCCAGAAAAACAACGAGTATCCTTTTTTTGAAAAAGTCGGCCACGCTATCGACACCGGCGATACGGGTTCAAACGTATCTGACCTTATTCTCGCGCTCAAAGGATAGTTATGGAACAGCCATTCATTCTCTGGTTCAAAGAACTCGGCATTGAGGACGTGCCGAGAGTCGGCGGGAAAAACGCCGCCTTGGGAGAGATGGTGCAAAACCTCGCGCCGCTCGGCGTCGCCGTGCCGGACGGATTTGCGATAACCGCAGACGCCTATCGCTTCTTTATGAAAGAATCGAGGCTTGATGCCAAAATCAAGACCATCCTCTCCGGCCTTGATACGCGAAACATCAAAAACCTTCAGTCGCGGGGCAAGGCGGTTCGAAATGCAATCCTCGCAAGCGCTCTCCCCTCCCGCATATCGGAAGAGGTGCGGACGGCGTACCGGAAACTCGGCGAACAGTACGGAGGGATTCCGGATGTCGCGGTGCGGTCTTCTGCGACGGCGGAAGACCTTCCCGGCGCATCGTTTGCGGGCCAACAGGAAACCTACCTCAATATCGTGGGAGAACACGCGCTTCTTGAAGCGGTGAAAAAATGCATTGCATCCCTATTCACCGACCGCGCAATCTCCTACCGCGCGGACAAGGGTTTCAGCCACTTCGATGCCGCGCTTTCCGTCGGGATCCAAAAAATGGTGAGGTCTGACCGCGCGGCCTCCGGCGTCATGTTTACACTCGATACCGAAACGGGATTTCGAGACGTTATCGAAATTTCGAGCTCCTACGGCCTCGGAGAAATGATTGTCCAAGGGAAGGTGACGCCCGACGAATTCATCGTATTTAAGCCGTCGCTTGCGAAAGGATGCAAAGCGATTATCGGACGCGATATCGGGAAAAAAGATCGAAAAATTATTTACGCGAAAAAAGGCATTGTGGAAATACGCGTCCCCCAACCGGACCAAGAGCGATTCTCGCTTTCTGACGAAGAAATCATTTTGCTCGCGGACTGGGGAATGAAAATCGAAAATCATTTTTCGAAAAAGCACGGCCGCGCGACACCCATGGACATTGAATGGGCAAAAGACGGAACGACAAAAAAACTTTTTATCGTCCAGGCGCGGCCCGAGACGGTCCATTCATCAGCAAAACAAAACGTATATACGGAGTACACACTAAAAGGAACAGGCACAATACTCACGACCGGCACGGCGGTCGGAACGAAAATAGCAAGCGGGAACGCACGGCTCATTCGCGATGCAAAATATTTGAACGAATTCAAAAAAGGAGAAGTCCTCGTCACCCAGATCACGGACCCTGACTGGGAACCGATTATGAAAATCGCTTCAGCCATCATCACAGACAAAGGCGGACGGACGTCGCACGCCGCGATTGTTTCCCGCGAGCTCGGAATCCCCTGCGTTGTCGGAACCGGAAATGCGACCCGCATATTGAAACAGAAAATGCCAGTAACCATTGACTGTTCTTCCGGCGAAACCGCAAAAGTCTATCGCGGCATAATCCCATTCGACATCGCGGAGCACCAACTCGACACGATGCCTGAAACAAAAACGAAAATAATGGTAAACATTGGCTCGCCCGAAGACGCATTTAAGAGCCACTACCTCCCTGCAAAAGGCGTCGGGCTCGGCCGGCTTGAATTCATCATCGCATCGCACATCAAAATCCACCCGAACGCCCTCATCGAATACCAAAAACTCAAAAAATCCCGAAATCCAAAAATGAAAAAAATCGTGCGCGCGATCGACAGCATCACGAAAGGATACAAAGACAAGACAGAGTTTTACGTTGACGAGCTTTCCGAAGGGATAGCAAAAATCGCCGCGGCGTTCTACCCGCACGAGGTCATCATCCGTTTTTCCGATTTCAAGACAAATGAATATTCAAAGCTCATCGGAGGCGCGCTCTATGAGCCGGATGAGGAAAATCCGATGCTCGGTTGGCGCGGCGCATCCCGATACTACGACCCGAAATTCACGGACGCCTTCGGCCTCGAGTGCCGAGCGCTCAAGCGGGTCCGGGACGCATTTGGACTTACGAATACCGTTCCCATGGTGCCGTTTTGCCGCACGCCCGAAGAAGGAAAGCGCGTCATCGAAGAAATGGAGAAAAACGGCCTTTCGCGCGCACGCGATGCATCGCTCAAAATTTATATGATGTGCGAAATTCCTTCAAATATCACGCGCGCCGACGAGTTCCTTGTGCTGTTCGACGGAATGTCCATCGGCTCAAACGATCTTACGCAGCTCGCGCTCGGCCTTGATCGCGATTCGGGGATAGTAACGCATATCGCAAATGAAAACGACCCCGCCGTAAAAATACCCATAAAAGAAATTATTGCAAAGTGCAAAGCGAAGAAAAAATATATCGGCATCTGCGGACAGGCGCCTTCCGACTTCCCTGAATTTGCCGAATTCCTCGTAGACCAAGGAATAGATTCAATCTCGCTAAACCCGGACACGGTTGTAAAAACCCTCCTTCGCATCGCCGAGGAGGAAAAACGGATTAAGAAAAACGTGTCATGATTCCCATTTCAAAAATAAAAGCCCGCGCGATCCTCGACTCGAGGGGCGAGTGGACAATCGAAGCGCTCGTCACGCTCTCAGACGGCAGCACATTTCCAGCGTCAGTCCCGCAGGGGAAAAGCATCGGATCCTACGAAGCGCACAATGTCTCTGCCGCGCGCGCAAGGCGCGCAATCGAACGCATAATCTCGCCGAGACTCAAAGGGGAAAACCCATGCAATCAAAAAGCGATCGACGGCATCCTTATATCCCTTGACGGAACTCCTCAAAAATCCCGCCTCGGCGCAAATGCAATCCTTGCGGTTTCGATTGCGGTCGCGCGCGCGGGCGCCGCGTACCTAGATATTCCCCTTTGGAAGCACCTGCGGACGATCGGCAGATTTCGAACGCCGCACGCGCCGCCGCGCCTATATATAAACGTAATAAACGGAGGACTCCACGCCGGAAACAGCATCCGATTCCAGGAATACCTCGTAATCCCCCGCGCAAAAACCATAGTGCGCTCGATTGAAATCGGATGCGCGGTCTATCGCGCGCTCGGAGATTATGTTGAGAAACAAAAAGGCGCGTCCGCGCGAAATATTGGCGATGAAGGCGGATACGCGCCGAATTTCACGGATGATCTTGAACCGTTTCGCGCGATACGCGCCGCGGCTCGCGCCGCCGGATTCTCACAAAAAATAGACCTCGGCCTTGACGCCGCGGCATCGAATATAGAAGCTTCGGAAAAATCCCTTCATGCGGTATATCGGAAAATGATAGGAAAATATGGCCTGTGGTATCTCGAAGACCCGTTCGGAGAAAATGAGTGGGAAGCATTCGCCGCGCTCGCAAAAGACCAAAGAGTGAAGACCCGCATTGCGGGCGATGATCTCACGGTCACGAATATAAAACGAATGATGGAAGCAAAACTGAAAAACTCGATTAACGCCGTCATCATAAAACCGAACCAGATCGGCACGGTGACAGAAGCGATCCGCGCGGTTCGCTTCGCAAAAAAAGCCGGATGGCTCGTCGTTGCGTCCCATCGGAGCGGAGAGACAAACGACGATTTCATCGCGGACTTCGCCTACGGCGCGGGCGCCGACGGAATTAAGCTTGGCGCGCCGGCGCGAGGGGAGCGCACTGCGAAATATAACCGGCTCCTCGAGATTGAGCGCTTCGAAAAAAAATAACCGGCTCATGCAAGAACCAGTTTTTGTGTTGCGAAGATTTCCTCGCGTGTTATGAGGTCGCCATACTGGAAAATGAACCACCAATATTCGGCACCAAAAAGCGCCTCTCTGGCAAATGCGATCGCATAGACACGGCTCGTAAAGTAAAGCGTGCCAATGACTGATTCCGGATTCAAGCTTGCGTGCCCCGATTGAATCTCCCAATTGCCGTTTCTTTCATGTGTGAACACGCCGAGCATCAACAGCACCGCATTCGCCCGATTGTATATATCGCCGTCATCGCGATAGGCGCTGCGCCTGAACCGCACATACGTTTCCCAGCTGACAGACACGCTCTCGCCGACCCGCACAAGAAGGCCCGAAGGAATAATGCTAAAGCGTTCAAGAAACACTTTCTCCGTACACGCCGCACATGAGTGTGACAAGGGTGACACCGTCGGAGAAACGCCGAGACTTGGAATGAATACGCGGATCCGCTCCGGTGGAAAAACAGCCTTTTGATCTCCGCACATATCGCAGTACGCCATATCCGCCTCCTATGTGAGCTAAAAGAGAAGATACATTTTTTTGAAATCTCTGTCAACAAAATCCTCCTATGACGTTACGTCAGGGGAGGATTTTACATTGTGACGCGATATTCTTGAATTAGTTCGAACCCTTCAATAAATTCAGGGCAGGCGCATTTCGCCCCTCGACAAGCTCGGGACGAGGAAAGCCCCCGCGAAATAAAGAAAATGCGGCGGCTCGTACTGAGCGACTTGTCCCGAGCAGAGTCGAAGGGAGTCGAAGTGAACCGCACCGATGCTTGCCCCGTACCAATCCTCTACAAAACTCCTGTGATAAATTGGAGTGAGCCGAAGGCGATACCGCGGGATAAATTCAGATTTTAGAACGAAACGCATTCGGGATTGGTGCGGGGACAATTTCCCTTTGACTTCACTCATTATGGTGAGTATATCGAACCACAAGTTTTTCTTGGCGGTAAATCCCACATAATAGATCGCCAATTTCAAGCATGGGAAAAATTACCCGCTTACTACATAACGACCGATCTCCTGAATGTTTTGTATAAAGCGATGCCAAGGAAAATGAAGCCCAGAGGTGCTGTGATACCCATGATAATAAAATTTGTTGGCAACGCAAGACCTGAATTGTAGATGAGCGCCGCAATGATTGGGGATAAAAACAACGGGAAATAGCTCCGAATCTTTGGCCGTTCGAATAGGGACTCAAGAACATTTGCCGCTGTTTCACGATCACGATTCTTCTTAAGTGCAAAATACAAAGCACCAAAGAGCACGGGAAGTACGGCCGCAAAAAGACCGACCGCAGGAATCGTTACAAACATAAAGAATGCAAGCACTGGTATGGCAAGACCGATTTTCTCCCAGCGCGAACTCGCAAACTCGGCAGGCCGAAATTTGGAGAAGAGATAGTAACTTACAGAGAGAAGGATAGTAGCGACAAGACCGTGAAGGAGATAGACATCAGGTGTTGTAGCGATTGGAGGAGTTTCAAGTGCCCACGCAAGGGACCACACCCCCCAAAATATACCAAGTGCGATTGAAAAAAAAGTGATCTTTTTATAATGATTCCCGTTCAAAAACATCATGACAAGGTACCAGCCGATAAAGACGTCAATGAGCGCGTGCCACGCAAGGCCGGTCCAAGAAATCCCGATTGGAAAAGGTAGCTGGCCCTCGCCGCCAAAAAGTGTCATGGCAATAACACCTTCCGTAAGCCAGCCGAAAAATGCCCCGGCAAGAAACACGGCCCACCAGGTACGCACGCGGAAATGCTCAATTACGATCAGTGTCAGATAGGCGCTGTAAGAATAGAGAAGCCAGCCGAAGAAATTCGAGATCAGTGTGTCGCCTGGGTGCGGAAATGACCAAAAAACCCTCTCGCCGAAAAAGAAAAAAATGTATCCAAGTGCTAGACTAAGGATTATTTTTTGAATAAATGTATTACGGTGAGGTTGCATTTTTCTAAATTTAAAAGTTTTGCTGACTAAATTTATATAAAAAAATTTCCCACTTCGACTTAGTTCAACTTCGCTCACCACAAAGTGATGCCCTTATCATGACTACGCGCTCGAGACCTGCCTGCGCAGGCAGGGGAATCGATTCTTCTGATACAAATAAGTATAACAAAACACGACTTTAAAGTCGTGTTTTGTTATCCAGACGCGCTCGAGAGGAATCGATTTTGCCTTCCGACAGGCAAAATCCTGGGTTCGTACCGAGTGAAGACATTCACTCGGTACTCCCCGTTCGATTCCTTCCATCAAAACAATATAGTCATGATAAAACCACCACAAAGTGGTGCCTTTATCATGACAACGCGCTCGAGAGGAATCGAACCCCTATTACAAGCTCCGCAAG
>MHQD01000025.1:0-940 GCA_001822215.1 Candidatus Sungbacteria bacterium RIFCSPHIGHO2_01_FULL_50_25 | reverse complement strand
AACCCCTATTACAAGCTCCGCAAGCTTGCGTCCTATCCGTTGAACGACGAGCGCTCGTACTAAATACTCATTACCCGCATGATGCGGTCGAAGAGACCTTCGATATGCTCGACCTCTTCAATGTTTTCGAGAAGCACCTCCCGCACGTCATTTGGGGAAACGCCTTCAAGGGGGATTAAGACCATCGGGTTGAACGACGACTTGGTCTCAAGCGATAAATCCGCCTCCCCATCTCTAACAAAAATCCAGAATGATTTCAAGTTCTGATACGGATACTTTTTCGCTCCCGCAGAAACGCCCTCTCTTCCGACCGAAAACACTATCCGCTTCGGCAGCCGCTTCGCATAGTATATGAGCAAGACCGCCGCGAGCACGACAAACACGATGAAAAAATAACTTCGCGCAACGATCCCGACGGCCAAAAGAAGAAATGCAACACTCGCCAAACCTCCATACCAATACCCGCTTTTGGATGTTTTCGCGTATTCATCCGCTTCCCACTCTATCCCGTCGTTCGTATCTTCCTCCGGCGAAAATGCCGCCGGCGCCGCGTGCGCTTCGAAATCATCCTCGGGCAGTTGCGCCGCCTCATTTCTTACTGCAGCCTCCTTTGCTTCCTGCTTTTTTTTGAGATCAATGACGTTGTCGTCCATGAAAGACAGTATACGCCGGAACGTGCGCGTTTTCCAGAAAGATTAAGAAAATTCGGGGAGTATGCACAGACGTTAGAACCTATTGGGAGAACTCCGCCAGTACATTTTTTATACCGAAATTAAACGAAAATGTCCTTATGTGTAATTATTCGCTTGGCGGATACCAGTAAACTCCCGGGGGCCATCCATTATAAATCTCCTCCATTATAATGAACCTATATGCTTCCCAAAATGAACACTTTACCCAAAGGTTTTTTGGATACGCAAAATGTTCCGGACACCTACCT